>DUGV01000133.1 GCA_013331225.1 Methanolinea sp. | reverse complement strand
GCAGAGTCGCCTGTATTTGCTTCTGCAAATTACACGTTGAGTTTTGATGCCCTGCGGGGATCTCTTGCAGATCTTGACGGGTACATACTCGTTCTTGACACAAAAGGGATCAATGTCTGGTGTGCTGCAGGCAAAGGTACGTTCGGGACCGATGAACTCGTGAACAGGATATCCTGCACGGGGCTGGCATCAGTGGTACGCCACCGGACCGTGATCGTGCCTCAGCTCGGCGCTCCGGGCATCTCGGCCCATCAGGTCCTGCGGAGATCCGGGTTCCGGGTGGAGTACGGACCGGTCCGTGCCCGGGATCTCCCGGAATACCTGAAGACGAGAAAGGCAACTACTGATATGCGGCGGGTCCGGTTTCCCTTCGTCGACCGGGTTGTGCTCGCTCTCGTTGAGCTCGTACATGCTGCAGTTCCGACCCTTATAGCTGCGATACTCCTGTATTTCCTGGCAGGCCCTGTTGCATCCCTCGCTGCAGTCACGGCAGTCCTGGCAGGAACCGTGCTCTTTCCAGCGCTCCTCCCGTTCCTCCCAACCAGGGACTTCAGCACGAAGGGATTAATTCTCGGGGTACTGGTCGCACTCCCGTTTGCGGTGTACGGTGCAACACAATTTCACCTGTTTCCCTTCGCACATGTCGTAGCCGGGATCATTCCCCTCCTCCTAATGCCACCTGTGGTAGCGTACCTGGCACTCAACTTCACAGGCTGCACCCCCCATACGTCGCGGACCGGGGTGAAACAAGAGATATTCAGGTATGTCCGGGTGATGGTTGCCATGGCAGGGTGCGGGATCTTCCTTGCCATTCTCTCCGCCATCGTCTGGTTCGTGGGGGTTGCCTGATGTTCGACTCGTATCGTGAGAATACTCTTCTGTACTATCCGGAGCGATGTATCAATTGCCGGCGATGCAGCCAGGTATGCCCTCACGGCGTGTTCGCGGAAGGGTCAGAGACGGCAGTACTCACTGATTCAACCCGGTGTATGGAGTGCGGAGCCTGTGCCCTCAACTGCCCGGTCCAGGCGATCGAGGTGCAGAGTGGGGTCGGCTGTGCCTGGGCGATGATCAGTGCGGCCCTCAGGGGAAAAGACATGGACAATTGCACCTGCGGGGGTGAGGCGGGTTCCTGTTGTTCCGATACTACTCAAACGTCATCCTGTTGTGGAGATAGTGCGAAAACGTCGCCCTGTTGTCCCGACAGTGCAGTGAAATCGTCGTGTTGCGATGAGAAGTGACGTACTAGTCCAAATTCCACGGATGATTCGCACTTCTTTTTCAATGAAAACGCCTTCGGCGTTTTCATATTTTATCATCGACTGTTGAGCAGTCATTGGCGGTTTATACGAAAATCACATCAGCGATTTTCATTTTGTGCACATGTGTGTCGAAAGAGAATCCTGTGGTCTTTTTTTAAATTTTCTCTATACCTACACAATCCCAACCATCGGCCCGTATACGATGACGATATAGTACACTCCGACGATGATGAACACGGCAGCGACTGCCCACTTGATCCACTTCTCGTTCTTCTGTACCGCAGTCATCATCCCGGAAACCCGGTTCACTCCCGAGACGAGCACGATTGAGATGATGATGACCGGAAGGGCGGTCGCGATGCCAAAGACCGCCGGGACGAAGATCGCATCCCCGGTCTTCAGGGCAACCGGGATGAGCATCCCGAAGAACAGGACCGCGGCGAACGGGCAGAGGGCAAGGGCGAAGATGACCCCGAGAAGGAAGCCCCCGAGGTATCCCTTTTCCCCAAGATAGAGCTCGATCTTCTGCAGCCATCCCTGGCCTCCGATGGAGGGGATGTCCACAATCTCCAGCATCAGGATCCCCATGATGACGAGGAACGGCCCGATCAGCTTCTCCCCGTATTCCTGGAGGAAGAGAGAGATGGACTGGATATTCAGTCCTGCATTGACGATCAGGGCGGTGAGACCGATGTAGGCAACCATCCGCCCCAGGGCATAGAGGGTACCTACGAGGAGCGTGTGTCTGTTGTCCCCGATCTTCTTTGAGATGAATGCGATAGCCGTGATGTTGGTGGCAAGAGGGCAGGGCGAGAAGGTCATCACCAGTCCGATGAAGAATGCTGCGACCAGGGGGATACCACTGGTCCCCAGCGCTTCCATGCTGCCCATGAAATCGATCAGGAGAGGTCCCCCGCCAGTCGTTTGTCGACGACCTCCTTCAAGTAGGCGAGATACGCCTCCTTGTCCCCGATCTTGTACCAGACATTGACGTTCTCCTCTTTATGGAACCCGTCCTTGTCGTAGACACCGATCCAGAGCGAGGATCCTGTCGGCTCGTACTGGTCCACCAGCGCCTTGTTCTCCGGCTCTTCGATATTGATGTGGCCGAATACCACCCTCCCGGATTCCAGTTCCGGGGCGAAGTAGGTCTTCACGGTCTCCTCGGCATATGCCCCGACAGTTCGACAGGAATAGCATTGCTGGGTCCGGTGGAAATGGTAGACTTCCAATTTCTGGACAGTCCCGGGAGTGGTCGTTATCTGGCTTTCGTTCGTCGCGGCCGGNNGGCAAGGGTTACGAGCAGTACGAGCACTCCCAAGACTACAATTTTTCGCTTCAAATTATCATTCTTCATTTGTTCTTCCACCATTCCTAATGGTCTGGACAACAGCCTGGCAGAGGCATTCGATCTCATCGTAGCGCGGCTCTTCCATCCCTCGCTTGGTGATCCCTTCTCTTGTCGCGATGAGATAGGCATCCGGGATCTTCCCGATCAGGTCCATCCTCTTCNNTCTTCTTTGCACAGCATTCCTCGCACCCGTCCACCGCGATGAGGCATTCATCCCCGGTCAATTCCTTCTCCAGGGGTCGCGTGAGGGAAGTGAGCCTCACATGACGGGCGATAAGGATGGGTTGCCGGCACCGGAGGGAATTCCCTGCCATCGTAGTGAGCTGCCCGGTATGCGAGATCCCGGAGCAGGTAAGGAGGAGGACCGGCCGGTCATCGAGGTCCATGCTGGATTCCCTGACGAAGTCTGGCTCAGCCACAGTGGTTCAGCCCTTCAGTTTCTGGTAAAGGGTTGGGAGGCGTCTCCGGTACATCTCTCTGATCGCCGGTTCATCCTCGCCGAGAGGCCGGACCGGGACGAGGTCCATAACCTGCCCGGGGGTGAGATCGGACCACATCATGGTCTGCACGGTCCCTTCTGCCATCTTCCGGACTGCATCGGCAGCCCGTTCCGGGGAGAGCCCGAACGAGACCGCGATCTGCTCGAGTTCATAGAGCTGGAACCAGAGGTAGGTCGGCCCCATGGCGGAAATCACGGCATAGGCCTCCAGGTCCTGCTCGGGGACTTCGAAATAATGCCCGAGGGATTCCAGGAGTGTTCCCACCATCGCACGGTCCGCTGGTGCGACCCCCTCCGAGAAGGTAACCGGAGTATACCCGCTCAGTACCATGGACGGTGTATTCGGGATCATCCGGACGATCCGGGCGAATCCCCCGAGCATCCCGGAGAGCTGGGCGATGGTCAGCTTGGGCATGAGCGAGATGACGGTGGCTCCGGGCTTGAGTGCCGGAGCAATCGCGCCGAGCACCTTCCCTGCGTCCGGGGGGTGGACTGCAATGAGAACAAGGTCCTGTCCGGCGGCAAGACTATTGTCGTCCTGTACAACCCTCACGCCGGGGAACTCCTTTGCAATCAGGTCAAGTGCCCCCTTATTCGGGTCACTGACAATGATGTCAGCAGGCAGCAGCCCGGCTTCACTCCATCCGTGCAGGAGGATATGGACAATCCGTCCTCCGCCGATACATCCGATTGATTCATTCATGACAGGTTCACTCGCATTTCATATCCGGGTCGCAATCGCAGCCACAGCTGCACGGAGTCTCCCACGATTCAACGACCCCGATAATCACCTGCTTCAGCAGATCGGGGGTAAGTGCCTCGTACCGGTTCCCCCCATAATCAATCGCCCGGCATTCTGCCTCGTCCTGGCCTGTAATACAGGCACAGGAGCAGCAGGGGGTCTGCACAACTTCCGCACCCGAGAGATACTCCTCCAGGGGAACGCCGTTGATGAGGACCTGGTTCGACTCTTCAATCATGGCGTCAGGGAGAACCGTCTCCCGGAATCGTGCCGTTACATTCTTCTGTCTGAAATAGGGCTGGAGGTCTTCGAGCACGTCCAATATCGCCCCGCCGGTCAGGCTGCAGCGCTCGCAGGTGCCGGTGACGTTATTTCCGATGTGTTTCCATTCGATGATGAGTGTTTTTTTCATTGAAATTCCTGCCAGATAGTGATCAGGTTCTTCCTTTTCCTTCCCAGGCAGCAGAGACGACGAGTTCCACCTCGTCTTCGGTAACGTTTTTCTCGTACACCTTGTCGATTCCAAGACCGGTGATCACAATATGCTGAGCCGGGATCACTCCCTGGGCATTGGCTATCTTCGCCCCGCAGGTCATGGGGCAGCCATCGATAATCACCACCTCATCGGCATCGGCAATACGCTTCTTCAGACCCGGATCCCCGGATCCCAGGAGTGCGATGCACGTCGCCACGCCATACCCCTCTTCAGCGAGCTGGAGGGCAGCCGCGTTGGAGATCAGGCCGACGTTCGCTGTCCCTGCACAGGGAAAAATGATCCGTTTCTTCCCACCAGCGAGCGCCGAAGTGTCACCGCATGCACACTCGGGTCTTGATGCCATGGCTTATCCCTTCAGGATCTCCTTGAGTTCTTTCACATCCGCGACCCGGCCTGAGACTTTCATGTCTCCGTCAACCGCAAGCGCCGGGGTGAGCATGACTCCGCGGTTGATGATCTCGCTGATGTCGTCGACCTTCACAATCTCTGCAGTGATGCCGAGTTCTTTTACGGCAATCTCAACGTTCTTGAACAGCCGCTTGCATTTCATGCAGCCGGTGCCGAGTACTTCGATTTTCATATGGTTCCTCCACCCTTGTACTTCAGATATTCCTCTAAAAGCGCGATCCGGTATTTCTCTTCTGCTGATGAAGGAATATAATTGTAGATCTTCACCCTCTTCAGGAGTTCTCTCCCGATCTCCCTTTCGTCCGGAAGTTCCATCTCCCTCACTTCGGAAAGGATGTGGTCGAGCATGCTGATCCCGACCACGATGCCCCCGACATCGATCTGCCGGATTCGCCGAAGGGCTTCCACCTCGCAACAGGGCTTCTCATCCACTCGTACCACATCCCGGGATCCCGAGGTACGGGAAGTAGTTGCCGAACACGAATCCGGCGAAGGTCGAGAAGCCTACTACCAGGAGGGCAAAGACCAGCGTCTTTTTCCCTCCCATGATGCGGTACAGGACAAGGAGGCTCGGGAGGCTGACTGCCGGCCCGGCAAGGAGGAGGGAGAGTGCCGGCCCGCCCGCCATGACCCCCTGGGTGTACCCGAACGTGCCGCCAATGATGGGAACCTCAAGCAGGGTAGGCATGTACAGGAGCACGCCAACCACAGATGCCAGGAGACAGGCACCGAGCGAGTTGTCGCCGAAGAACGGTTTGAAGGTCTCGGGCGGGAGGAAGAAGGCAATGATGCCAACGATAAAGGTCCCGGCGATGAGGATCGGGAAGATCTTCTTGGTGAGGTCCCAGATCTCGTATCCCCATTCGGTCACTTCGTCACGCTCAAAGTAGTAAATGAGCAGCAGGGCGACTCCCAGGGTCAGGATATACACAATTGAGAGGCGGATTGAGAACGGAATAAGCCCGGAAGCCCCGATGACCAGGATCAACACCAGGAAGACGAAGAAGAGCGGGACCACCCATTTCGGCCGGGTGGATTCTTCGCTGCCGGCCACAAACCCCTTGCTCGCCGTAGTCACGGCTTCATCGTAGGACCGGAAGATGGTGGCCATGAGGAGGCCAATGGCAATTGACATGGTGATGGCGAAAAATGCCCGGGCAAATCCGATGTCCCATCCGAGCACGCTGGCAGTATAGATGATGGCCAGGATGTTGATGGCAGGACCTGCATAGAGGAAGGTGGTGGCAGGACCGATCCCGCTCCCTTTCTTTAGGATGCCGGCAAACATAGGCAGGATGGTGCAGGAGCAGACAGCGAGGACGACCCCGGAGACAGATGCAACCCCGTAACTGACTGATTTTTTCGCCTCGGGGCTGAAGTACTTCAGGATCGCCTCTTTCTTGATGAAGACCGCGATCGCACCTGCGATAAAGAAGGCAGGGATCAGGCAGGTGACAACGTGGGCTGCAAGATACTCGATGACTGCGTTCAATCCGGAGAGGAGTGCACCGGTGATGGCATCGGTCATGGTTGTTCTCCTCTTTCAGCAGGTTCGAGGAAACGGGAACGGGGGAGATGCATTCATATCCTTCTCGACAAAATATTTCAACTATAATTGAAATATTGTGAGACATAAAACTTCTGATAGGACTACTTCCGAAGAGACAATCAGACAAACAGGTGAAGATGAACAGTTTATGGGATCAGAGTATTTTATAGTAATTTGAAATGTCCAGGCAGGTATCACGCTCCCGAATGGCTCGAAAAGATGTCGATGACCTCTCCATCCCGCAGGAGATAGCCAATTCGCTCTGTTCCTGTGGAGGTGTGGAGGGGCTTATCGAACATCTCCCACCCGACGAAGTCTTTGGGCAGATGCAGGAGTGGTACCGGGCCTGTGCCGATCCGGTCCGGCTGAAAATCCTTGCACTCCTCATGGACCAACCGCTCTGTGTCTGCGTGATCAAAGCAGTGGTCAAAATCGCCGATTCCAAGTTGTCGTACCATCTGAATATCCTGAAGAAAGCCGGGATGATCGAAGGGGATCAGCAGGGGCAGTATATCATTTACCAGATCACTCCCCGTGCAAAGGTGTTCATGGAGAAAGAGGTGAAACGGTATGATTCTGAAAAAGCCAGAGACGAATGAGAATTGCGCGACCGTGACAACCAGCAGTGTGGATCTCCTCAACGTAGCTGAGTGCTCACCGGATACCCCTGTGAAGAAAGATCTCATCAGAATGAGCGGATCAAACATCGTCCTCGTCTGCCTTGAGACTGGCCAGGAGATCCCACCGCATCCGGAACCATATGCCGTGGTATTTGTCGTTCTCCAAGGGGAGGGGGTCATCACTGCCGGGAGTGCCAGGCATCGCGTGAAACCCCTGCATCTTATATCCATTGGAAAGGATGAAGACCGGGGGATCCGATGCGACCAGCGGATGGTACTCCTTGGCATCCGCGATGATGTCTGAGGGGATATCCGGATGCCTGACGCAATTGAAGTCACCGACCTGACCAAAATCTTTGGCACTACGGTGGCAGTCGACCATGTTTCGTTCTCTGTGAAGGAAGGAGAGATTTTCGGTTTCCTTGGCCCGAACGGTGCCGGAAAGACCACCACCACCCGGATGCTGACGGGGGTTATCCCCCCTGATTCCGGTTCTGCAATGATTCTTAGCCATGACATCCAGCGCGAACCGGTGCTGGCAAAACAGGAATTCGGCGTCGTGCCCGAGACCTCGAATGCTTATACCGACCTCACGGCCTGGCAGAACCTGATGTTGATGGGAGAACTGTATGGGATTTCCCCAGTCCGTGCCACTGAACGCTCCTCCTATCTCCTTGGGACCCTCGGGCTCCTTGATCGGAAGGACCAGAAGGTCCAGGCCTACTCGAAGGGAATGAAGCAGCGGCTTATCCTGGCGATGGCCCTCCTCCACGAGCCCCGGCTCCTCTTCCTGGATGAGCCCACGAGCGGTCTCGATGTCCAGAGCACCCAGATGATCCTCTCCCTGCTCCGGGACCTGAACCGGGCTGGGACGACAATCTTTCTCACCACCCACAACATGGAAGAGGCAAACCGGCTTTGCAATCGGGTCGGAATCATCCGGAGCGGGAGGATTGTCGCGCTCGATGCTCCGGAAAAATTGAAGGCGACGATTGACCGTCTCCACCGGATCGAGGTGAGTTTCGACCGGGAGATCCCGGCAGATGCACTTGCCCTGCTTCCCGGAGTGGTGAGTGCAGACCGAACCGGGGACAAGTGGCAGATAACTGCTGAGAACCCAGATGCCCTGATCAGGTCCCTCCTAGCGTTCAGCCAGCAGGAGGGTGCAGCGATTGTCACCCTTAATACCCTTGCACCCTCGCTTGATGATGCATTTCTCCGGCTGACCCGGGAGGCATCGCCATGAACCCGGCTGGATTCTCTGAACAGGTCCGCAGGGCATGGGCAATTGCCAAGAAGGACATCCGTATCTATTACATCAAGGGGCCGGTATTGATCTTCGGGATCTTCATGCCGGTCTTTTTGTTCCTCGCGTTCCTGATGGGAAGCCGGCAGCTCCCACTCGCATTCCTGGTTTCGGGACTGGTCGGGATGGCACTCTTTTTCACCGCGACAGCGGTGTCACCGGCAATCTTCCCCTGGGAGGGGCAGGCAAAGACCCTTGAGCGGCTTGCGTCGTGTCCGATCACGGTCGAGGCTATCGTCTTCGGTGACATGATTGCCTCCACCCTCTTCGGCATCGGGATCACGCTCATCACGGTGATCATCGGGCTATTCCTTGGCCTCTCGCTCCTGCATGCGATTACGTTATGTGCAGGAATCCTGCTCGCCGCATGCTGCTTCTCCGCAATCGGGATGTTGCTTGCAGTCCCCCCCACCAACACCCCGTCAAACATCATGATGCTCTCGTCTCTGATCAAGTTCCCGCTGGTCTTCATCTCGGGCATATTCATCCCTCTCGAACAGATGCCTCCCTGGGGGATGGCACTCGCGGTCTGCTCCCCCCTCACCTACTTTACTGACCTTGTTCGGTACTCCTTCACCGGGACGAACTATTTCCAGGTCCCGGTCGATATTGCGGCGTTGATGGCGTTCACTATCGCATTTACAGCAGGTACCATGTATTTTCACAAGAGGACCATGCCAAAGAGGATGTGATCAAATAAGAAACAGTCGTGCTTTTAGTACACTCTCTCTTTTTAGGATTGCAGTCTCTCATTATAATACTCTGACGCCACACCATGCTCGCTCCGGTCGTTGTTCCGCTCCTCCTCATCGTCCGGTGCTCCTCCATTCCGCCTCGCTCACAACATGGGCCTGTTTTTCAAGGTGTGATGGGTTCCTGATGACGGCCATGCTCGCTCACTTCGTTCGCTTCGCATCGCCTGATCCCTCCCGCTCCTCGCACCATGCTTCGCGTCGTGCCCGTCTCTGTTTTCGAGAAAGTGCAGTGTTCAACTCCGCTATGGCGTCGCCAGATATCCCACTCCCCTGCCCTTCTCGTCACGCCGGCGGATAGGCGAGTATCCCCCTCTCTCCGCATCCTCCGGACCGGTCTCCTCCTCTCC
>DUGV01000079.1 GCA_013331225.1 Methanolinea sp. | reverse complement strand
TTGGATGGGGTGTGTTCGCGCTGATGGCGCGGTGATGGGAGGCAGCGGGGATATTCGGCGGATTGTCATCGGATGGGGGCGGCTGAGCTACACTTGGGGGCTCCTCGAAGTGTGAGTGTATGTTTCATCACGGAACACTCATGCAACAACCAGGAAACGTTGAGACTATGGGGGGATATCTCACACGCCAATCCAGTACAGCTTCAAGAAATTGAAAGATTCCTCTCCTCTCTCTCCAATCCTCTCCCAAAATCCCAATCCAAAACCCTTCCCCCCCACAATTTCCAATCGCGACTAATATCTTTGTCATCTTTTGGATCGACACTCCATTACAGTAAAAACCCGATAATTCTCATGAAACTGACCGCAACGGTGCGAAAGGGGGTCACATCGCCGCTCCAGCGAAGGGCAGAGATCCCCTGCATCGCGCGGTCCGTCATCGTGCTGGAATTCCTGATCGGGATGCAGCCATCATGGTCTCCTGAACAGCACCCCTGGTCGGGATATCCCTGCAGCAAAATCTCCTCCCGCCCACCAGTGTCTTTCAGAAAAGCCTCGGTGGACAGAATACGATGTCCCGTAAAATTCTCTTTCAGAAATCACTAAAAAAAGGAGTGGGAATCTCAATACCCATTATACAGTGCCATTGCACGATCGTAGAACTTTTTCGCTTCCAGGAGATTGCCCATCTTTTCGAGTGTCTCTCCCTTGTCGAACAATGCATCTGCATCGTCGGGGTCGATCCGGAGGGCGCTGTCATAGGCAGCGAGTGCCTCATCGTACCGCCCCTGGCTGTCACGAAGGTTTCCATATTCAACACAATCGTGTTCCCTTTGCAATTCGCTCAGCAACATGTTTTTTCCCCCTCGTCACTTTTTTGTGACTGATACTGACTGATCCTGTGGTATAATAGTAATTTGCCGGGAACATCTGGGGGAACGAGTGCCGGGCATTAGTGCTTCCTGATCCATTATTCAATGCATTCAAGTAAATTTCTCTCTCCTTACAATCGGCCAGCCTGGCCATTCTCAGGAGGATCTGTGATGATGCACTCTCTCAGGTTTATGGATTCACCTGTCATCTCATTTCCATTATGCAGGAGGATGGGAGGAACAGGAGTGAGGGGCCTGGAAGAAAAGAATTGGAAAGGGTGAAGCAATTCCCTTGTGAATTTTTTCCCAACAATTTACATGAATTTGATGAATTTCCCAATTTCAGAAAGACCTCTATGATCTTGCAGCCATGGATGAACGTCGTGATGAAACGACTTCCTGCCTCGATGAATGGAAGATGTGTTACAAAGCCAGGTAAATGCCATCTTTCATGATCGGTATCAGGAACCGTGTTGAAAAATATTTGAAAATATATCCCTCATGGGTGTATCAGATTTTATTCCACGGAATTTAGTGAAATAAGCGGAGCAGAGCATTATCACAGGTGCAGGCCAGAACATGCCGGACCGTCTCGCATGTTCATCCTGACGAGGAATTTGTGATGATTTTTTGTATCCTTCATTTCGCGTGATATTCGGGGTATTCAAGTGTATCCTTAAGCCGGCCGAATCGCCGGAATGAGTGGTCACCCTCGGGATTATATTCTACATGGGCAACAAAATGCTATTTCCAGGATGGTCAAATTTGATGGAAAGGGTCCTCCACATGCATCTCCGTAATCCCATGGAAGACGCGATTTCCACCCTCCGCTTGACTCGGCCGGAGCCGGGGATTCACGATAATATATCAGCCCTTTAGTCTCTTGTGGAGGTCCGGCAGGCGTTTCCAGTAGATCTCCCTGATCGCTGCCTCGTCCTCTGCAAGAGGGTGGACAGGCACGAGGTCCATCATCTGCGAGGGGGAAAGCGTGGACCAGGTCATCATCTGGACCGCGCCTTCCGCCATCTTGCAGACTGCATCGGAAGCCATTTCGGGGCTGATTCCCATGGATTCAGCGATTGCCACAAGCTCGTATAGCTGGAACCAGAGGCAGGCAGGCCCCATGGCGGAGATGACCGCATAGGCCTCAAGGTGCTCCTCCTGGACATCGATGATGTGGCTGATCGATTCCATCAGGTATTCGACCGGTTCGGAATCCTGCCGGAGGAATGACGGCGGGAAGAAGACCGGGGGGTAGCCGCTCCCTATCATCGAGGGTGCGTTCGGGATGATCCTGACAATCCGGTCGAACCCCCCGAGCATCCGGGAGGTCTGGTCAACCGAGAGCCCGGGAATCGTCGAGATCACAATTGTGCCGGGTTTCAGGACCGGCTTGATCGCCGGCAGCACCGTCTCCGCAGCCGCTGGCGGGATCGCAAGAAAAACCAGGTCCTGCCCGGCAGCTACGGCATCCCCGTCTTTTATCACGCTCACACCCGGGTAATCCTGTATAATCCTGTCGAGTGCCATCCCGTCCGGATCGCTGACGACAATGTTCTCCAGGGTCATCCCGGCTTCCTTCCATCCGGAGAGGAGAATCCGGGCCACCCGGCCTCCCCCAATCCACCCGATCGATTCATTCATGTTTTTCACACCTGTATATCCTGTCTGCATCGCACCCGCGGGTCTATTCCCCCGGCTCAACTGATCTGGCAATCATACGATCCCTCATCTCACCGGGAACCGTTACGTTCCTGGCATGCCGACGAGAGGGCATATATGCCGGGTAAATTACCGGATCATAACATTCTCCTTCAGTCTACAAATGATCATTGATTCGTGCCGGCTTCATAGCCCGGGGAATGCAGGGTGAAGGTTCGGGAACACTCCCCCCCAAATCATTCCCACGAATACTCAAGAGAACTCATCAACGCAGAATACAAAAGATACAACCAGACAAACAGTGCCAGCCCGATCCCGAATGCAAGGAGGTAGGCCCCAGGTCCAAGACCGCAGGTATACAGCCCGCCGGACAAGCGCTCGAAGTTTGCACAGGTCGCAGGATAGGTGACGAGAAGAAACAGCAGGACATACAGCGAGATCCCAATCCCGAGGAGCACGATCGGCAGATATCGCATTGGAAAAAAGGTCCCGATTCTCATAATGTCATCGTTATGTTGGTGCAGGGGAAAATAAAGGAATCTGTAAAAAATCAAGAGAAGGTTCCATTCGGAACTCGTGTGCGAGTGAAAACCCGGTAAGACGAATGTATGTCACCTGGGCGATGCACATGCGCACCCATCAGCCGGGAAGCCTCCTTCGCACAATTCTCTTGAATCGGGAACCCTGAACTATGAATGATCGTTTCGTTGAATAAGCAAATGATGTGCCGCCGTGACGAGGATAACACATGGTGGGGGTCTCGTTCATGACATGCGGGAGAATTGCTTTTATATCTGCTGAAAGGTGGTGGGAACACTCATAACCCGATTAGATCTGGATGCCGGGTTGGATGCCGGATCCCCCTTTATGCAGGGGCAAACGGGAAGAGAGAAGGTATATCCTCCATCAAAGGGGGAAAATGGGGGAATTTATCGTTAAAGGCTGCTCATCATACTCCATGCCAGCAGAATTGCGGTACCTTCGCCTGACAAAAAACAGTGAAACCGGGTCGAACCGACTGTGAGGGAGTTGAGATGGCACATTCATCCTGTCCCTTCTGTTCGCCTGGCGAGTCCGATATCCTGTATCGCAATGCCCACTGGTATGCACGGTGGGATGCGTTTCCGGCAACGAGGGGACACCTCTTGGTCGTTCCATTCCGCCATGTTACCGGGTATTTTGATACAACTGCCGAAGAGCAGCATGCCTTGCCGGAGATGCTTATCGAATGCAGAAAAATCCTGGAGAGACAATTCTCTCCTGATGGATATCATATCGTCATCAACGTCGGGGAAGCGGCAGAACAGAAGGTGATGCATTGCCATGTGCACATGATTCCGCGGTACCTCGGTAAACCCAATGACCCACCTGGAGGTATCCGTCAGTTTATTCTCGGCGATCACGGGGCGAAGTGTAAAGGACTTCAACACCATGGGCTTGCCGCTCCTTCGTGGAACGTTGCCAGACCATTGAGAATGAGAAGAAACCTCTTGTTCCCTGCGAAAACGTCTCTACTATTTTCGTGCGGTGTCGCGTGCGTTCCGGGAATGGATAAACGTCGTTTTGAAAATTCCGGCGACTCGTCCGGTCAGAACCGGTAGTGTCCGCCCTCTATTTTGAGGATTTTTCCGTGGGTAAGAGCGTCGGCGATCTTCCTTCGTGCCGATACCACCAGGCGGTGGAAAGTCGGTTGCGAGATATCCATCATCCCGGCACACGCACTCTGGTCGAGGCCTTCGAGGTCCTTGAGCCTCACCGCCTCGAATTCGTCGAACGACAGGAGGACCTCTTCAGGATAGGCTGGACCTGCAGTTGCGGGCCCAAACCAGGTAAAAGAGGGCTGGAACCCTTTTCTTCTGCAGCGCCGCCTTCTTCCTGGCATGATCCAAGCGTGGCGAGGATCTGTTCGAGTTCAGCCTTCTCTGCATCGATGCGCCTGATCTCCGCCTCGATGAACTGTTTCTGCGCGTCCGTGTTCAGAGGTGCAGGTGCAGAATACGTGAGTCCATACCCCGTCCGGTATCCACGTCCGAAGCCACGACCACGTCCGAATCCACAGCCATATCCGAAGGGATACGCTCTTTGGAACGCCATCCCCCTGCCGCAGGGGCCAAGCCCCCTTCCCGCGGCCGGTCCAGACCCGCGTGGGCCGGTTCCATCAAATCCAGGCATCTTTTTCGCCTCGCTTTTTGAATATATATTCATAATGGCATAATGGTTTGGGTTTCGGCACATGTGCGAATCGCGGTGCATTCCCAAAATGCGTGAAAAGGGGGGAAGGTTTCACCTTCTCTTTTCGTATCATGGCATTGATATTCACGACACCCTGTCAATCAGGATTCCCTTCTCAACTGAAGAAGCTGGCCATTCTACCATGCCCGGCTCTCATCTGACAGGGGCAGGCTCTGGCTGTCCATGCATATTCCGAAACCACTTTCACGCTTCCCATGAAGAGGATGTAACGANNCGGGAGAACGACATCCTATTCGGACCGGGAGATCATCGGCAGGTGGGCGATTTTAAAGCGAAATCCAGCCATTGACCATATCCTGGCCGGCAGGGGACTGGCCCCCACTGGAGGAGAGGGGGTAATCGGCTATTTTTACGTGGATCACGAGGAGGGGATCAGTGTTCGCATCCACGCGCTGTGCCGGATCGAACCCGGAAAACTCCCTCATATTGCCGCGAATTTCGAGGATCATGGTGAGGATTGCGTCCTCCGTTACGATGAATTCGGGGAGTTCCGGCTTCTTTCGACAGAAGAAGCAAACAATCTCCTGTTATCCGACGATCAGCGATGGTACATATTCGAGGACCAGAGATGGTTCATCTATTACGATCCTGAAAAATTGCACGAGATACGAAACAGGGTCGATCTCGACAGGTTCAGGGCAGCAGGGTATTTTGACGATGTATCTGTGATCCTGCTCGCAAGGGACCAGGAACGGATCCCCGAAGTGGTATGGGTCCGCCTGGAAGAGCTCTCGGCCGACGGGAAATCATTCCAGGGAATACTCCTGAACGAACCCGATATGGATTTTGGCGTGCATGAAGGGGATATGCTTACGGTTCGTTTCGCCGAGCATGAGGAAGGGCGTTTCCTTGTCGCGCAAACAGGACCGGCGTGAATGAGATGTCCCCCTCATAAAAGACCGGGATATCCGTCATCACGCGGATTCTTCACAGCCCGGCAATCACCTTTCCGACCACGGTCTCAAAGTCCTTGTCCAAACATTCAATCGTGAGATCGGCATATTTCTGGTAGAGTGGAGCCCGCTGGTCGTACATCGCCTGCAAGCTCTGGCCAGGGAGGAGAACGATGCCCCTTGTCGTGATGTTTCTGATCCTCCGTTCCATTTCCGTGTAGGATATCTTCAGGTACACCACCACTCCCATGGATTTCAGGTGCGCCATTGCCGCCCTGCTGCATACCACGCTCCCACCTGTCGCAACCACCGCGTGAGAAGGGTGCAGGGAGAGGATCGTCTCCTCCTCGATC
>DUGV01000232.1 GCA_013331225.1 Methanolinea sp. | reverse complement strand
ACCACGTTTGCACGGGTGAACATGGGGGGCATTGCCGTTGATGAATTGAAGAAGCATGCGAGTGTCAGCATCGAGAGAGTCACCGTCCCGGGTATCAAGGACCTCCCCGTCGCTTGCAAGAAGCTGATCGAGGAGAGGAAGTGTGATATCGTGATGGCGCTCGGGATGCCGGGCGGCAAAGAGAAAGACCGCATGTGCGCCCACGAGGCATCGATGGGCCTCATCACCTGCCAGCTGATGACAAACACGCACATCGTCGAGGTCTTTGTTCACGAGGACGAGGCAAAGGATGACCGGGAACTGGCCTGGCTCGCCGGGTCGCGCACGCGGGAGCACGCGGAAAACGCGATAAAAATGGTGCTTCATCCAAAAGAGCTCATAAAGGAGGCAGGGACGGGCCAGAGGCAGGGGTTTCCTGATGCAGGCCCTGCCCGCTGAACAGTTCGGGATATCGTTATGACCCTGCAGGAAGGAGATTATTCAGGAGGAGGACATGATGACAATAAAGCTTGGGTTCGTGGTCTCGGAGTTCAACCGGGACATCACCTACATGATGGAAGTGGAAGGACGGGAGCACGCCGCATTTCTCGGCGCCGAAGTCACTGAGTGCACGTATGTGCCCGGGGCATACGACATGCCCCTGGCCATCAAGCGGATGCTGAAGCGGGGGAAGGTCGACGCCGTGGTGACCATCGGGTGCGTCATCGAGGGGGCCACGCAGCACGACGAGATCGTGGTTCAGCATGCGGCCCGGAAGATCATCGACCTCTCGCTCGAGTTCGACAAGCCCGTAAGTCTTGGCATCTCGGGACCTGGGATGACGCGGCTCGAGGCGAACGAGCGGATTGACTATGCCCGCCGGGCAGTCGAGTCGGCAGTAAAGATGGTCCAGCGATCCAAATGAGGGAGCTCTCCCGCAAGGTAGCCGGGATCGCGGCCTCGGCAACCATCGAGATATCGAACCTTGCCAGGCAGATGGAGAAGAAAGGCATCCCGGTGATAAGCCTGTCCATAGGGGAACCCGATTTTGACACCCCCCAGCACATTAAGGATGCCTGCATGGAGGCGCTCAAATCCGGTCAGACCCATTACGCTCCGAGCAACGGGATCCCGGAGCTGCTGAACGCCATCTCGGAGAAGATCAACCGGGAAAACGGGTTTTTCTGCATCCCCGAGCAGGTGCTGGTTACCTGTGGTGCCAAGGATGCCATCTACGACGCAATGGAGGCGGTTCTGAACCCGGGAGACGAGGTGATCATCCTCGACCCTTCCTGGGTCTCATACGAGCCGTGTGTCCAGGTGGCAGGCGGAAGGCCCGTTCATCACCCCCTCGATACAAAGGCATTCCAGGTGAGTGAGAGCGTACTTGACCGGGTCACGCCACGCACCAAGATGGTGGTGGTCAACTCCCCCTCGAACCCATCCGGGGCGGTCCTCGACGACGCCTCGATGAAGCTCATCTCGGACATGTGCACGGACTATGATCTCTTCGCGCTCTCGGATGAGATATACGAGAAACTGGTCTATGGGAAGGTGCCCAGGTCCCTTGCGTCGATCGGGGACATGGCCGAACGGACGATCACAATCAACGGCTTCTCGAAGGCCTATGCAATGACGGGATGGCGCCTCGGCTATGCGGTCGCCCCCCTCCCCATCATCCGCCAGATGTCGAAGATCCAGCAGCACTCCGTCAGCCACCCGACCACATTTGCCATGTACGGCGGGGTGGCAGCCCTCTCCTGCGACCAGTCCTGCGTCGAAGTGATGAGAAAGGAGTTCAACCGGAGAAGGGACTACCTTGTCCAGGAGCTCCTCCTGATGGGCTTCGAGGTCGCCCCTGCGGATGGTGCGTTTTACGCGTACGTGAAGGTGGAAGGGGACGACATGGAGATTGCCCGCCGCTGGCTCGAGGAGGTGCACGTTGCAGTGACTCCCGGGTCCGCGTTCCACACCCCGGGATGGGAGCGTATCTCCTATGCCACCTCCATGGAGAACCTCCGGGAGGCAGTCCTCCGCATCCGGCGCTGCCGTTGAGGGCCTTCCCTTATTATTCCCCCTCTTTTGTATGACCATGAGGATCCTCTTTGTCTGCTCCAGGAATGCCGGGCGTTCCCAGATGGCCGAGGGGATTGCGAGGGCACTCCTCCCCACGAACTGCCAGGTGTTCAGTGCAGGGGAGAGACCATCAGTGCTGAACGGCACGGCGGTGAGGGTAATGGCAGAGAAGGGAGTCGATATCTCCCGCCAGTCATCGAAGGGGCTCTCTTCACTCCCCTTCCGGGAGTACGACGTCGTCGTTGTCCTCGGGGAGTGGGAGGATCCCTCGCGTCTCCCCCCTTCCCGGCGGGTGATCAGGGAGATACTCCCCGATCCGGCGGCTTTTTCCAGGGCGGAAGGAGATGTGCTGGAGGGGTTCCGGGCTCTCCGCGACTGCCTGTGGGACAGGATTTTCGCATGGGAACGTGAAGGCCAGTTCCGCGCGTAGTAAAAAGGAAACGTTAGTCAGGACAGGAGTCCCAATCCCATCATGGAAAACGACCCCAGGGAAGATCTTCAGATGGGAGGAACCGGGCATTACCCTTGTGTTCGCCGCCCGTCAGGCAATCCGGGAATCTGGGGGAGAGTGAGAGGAGGGTAAAAAAGGATGGAATACATGAAAGACAAAATGCACCACCGCTGGATGGACTGTGCGGTGGCCGAGGCCAGGGCCGGCCTCTCCGAAGGAGGCATCCCTATCGGGTCTGTCCTGGTCAGAGATGGGCAGATCCTTGGCCGTGGTCATAACCGCAGAGTGCAGGAGGGCAACCCCATCCTTCACGCGGAGATAGATTGCCTCCAGAATGCCGGCCGGGTCGGGAGTTTCCGCAATTGTGTGCTATACTCAACGCTGATGCCCTGTTATCTCTGTGCGGGGGCGGCAGTCCAGTTCGGGATCCCCGTGGTTGTCGCGGGCGAATCAGAAAATTTTCCCGGTGCCAGGGACCTCCTGGAGGCAAAAGGGGTACAGGTAATCGACCTGCACAGGGAGGACTGCATCTCCATGATGAAGGAGTTTATCACCCGTTGCCCCGAACTCTGGAACGAGGATATCGGCGAACTCTGATTCGATCAATGCGGACAGCGTGTCCCTATGAATCGGGGCTAACAATAACAGGTACGCGAGGCACGGGAGTGCAATGAAATGAGAGATATTAAAAAAGACGCAGCAGAAGGAGGCGGACCCTGAATGCAGGACCGGATGGTAGTTGCAGTATGCGCTGTCTGCGTAGCAGCCGGGTTTGCGACCGGGTTCTGGCTTGCGGCCATGCCCGAGAATGAGATAGACCAGGAGGTCATCTACCAGGTGTCCACAATCGATGCCCTCCTGCAGGGGTCCTGTGAGGGCACCATGACCTTTGGCGAGGTCAAAAAACACGGTGATTTCGGCATTGCCACCTTCGACAGCCTCGACGGGGAGATGATCGCGCTCGGCGGGGACTTCTACCAGATAAAGGCTGACGGTCAGGTCGTTGCGGTTACCGATGACATGACAACGCCCTTTGGGAGTGTCACTTTTTTCTCCCAGGATTGCACCTTCCCCATAAGGTATGCTGCCAATTTCAGTGATTTTTCCAGGCAGGCGGAGGCGTTCCTTCCCTCCAGGAACCACATGTATGCAATTCAGATCCGCGGAGAGTTCCCATACGTCAAGGCCCGGAGCATCCCACGGCAGGAGACGCCGAACGCCCGGCTCGTGGATGCTGCAGCCAACCAGTCCATATTCGAATTCCATGAGACGAGAGGAACGGTTGTCGGTTTCTGGACCCCCGATCTTGTCGGGGGCCTGAATGTGCCCGGATTCCATCTCCACTATATAACGGAAGATCGATCGGCCGGTGGCCACATACTGGATTTTGTCCTTGAGAATGCGACGGTGGAGATGGATGTCACGTCAAGGTTCACTGTTGTCCTCCCGACCGAGGGGAGTTTCACGGAGGTAGATCTTTCAGGCGACCTGAGTCATGAACTTGCCGTGGCGGAGAAGGGCAACGCCTAAATCCAGGGAAAAAAGCCTCTTTTCCGGCTATTTTGGGGCAGAAGATCGAAAGGTATTTTGCGTATCCGGGAAAACGACCAGATCTAGGATCATTCGGACAGTTGGAACGGGTGAAGGGGGGGAATGCGTGCGGGGTCGTCTTCCCTGTCCCAAACCCCGATGATTCCTCCAGCGGCCCGGGGGACGTGGGCAGCCATGATAACCATTTACAGGGGTGGGACGGATGGGCTGGAGCGGGTCAACAAGTACGAGAGCGGGACCTGGGTCAACGTCGTAAATCCCACCCAAAAGGAGATCGAGGAGCTGGTCTCCTGGTTCAATATCCCCTCTGATTTCCTCACCGATCCCCTGGACGTCGACGAGCGTGCCCGCATCGAGCGAGAGGAGGGGTGCATCCTCATCCTGTTGCGAAGCCCGCGGAGGGAATTACCTGATGCAGACATTCCATTTACCACGCTTCCCATCGGGATCATCTTCACGCAGAACGTCCTCATCACCGTGTCCCTGAATGAATCGGACGTCATCCAGGAGTTTTTCACCGGGAAGGTGAAACACTTCTCCACAGATCAGCAGACCCGTTTTGTCCTCCTCCTCTTCCTGCGCAGCACGCTCGTCTTCATGCGGTACTTAAAGGAGCTCAACAAGATGACCACAACCGTCGAGAGATCTCTTTACAAGGCCCTGAAGAACGAACAGCTGATCCGCCTGCTGATGCTGGAAAAAAGTCTCGTATTCTTCGTGACGTCGCTTCGCTCCAACGCACTGATGATGGAGAAGTTCAACACCACCTCCTGCATGAAGATGAGCGAGGAGGATCGCGACCTCTTCGAGGACCTGATCATTGAGAACAAGCAGGCCATCGAGATGGCAAATATCTACAGCAGCATTCTCTCGGACATGATGGATGCGTTCGCATCTGTCATCTCCAATAACTTAAACGTGGTGTTGAAGCTCCTCACCACGGTGACCATCATTCTCATGATACCGACCCTTGTGGCCAGCATCTACGGAATGAACGTCGAGCTTCCCTACCAGCATACGCCCTATGCCTTCCTCGTCACGGTCGCGATATCCCTTGCCCTTTCAGCGGTTGGGATCATCATATTCTGGAGGAAGGAGTTCTTCTGACAGCACGAGGGTCTCATGTGAAAGAGAAGCCTTTGACTGGTATCCAGCCCAGGAAGGTCTTATTTTAAGAATCTAAAGAGATTTCCTGCCCGAATTCAGCACGCACTTCAGGAGGAGAAGGGGACCCAAAGGAAACGCTTCAGCCTTCTTTAGGATATGCGCGCTCACATGCAGGTGGAGATACTACCCGGGGTGGGAAACGCAGCGCACGCTGACCCAGCCTTACGGGACGCACCCCTTTGCCCGGAGAATTTTTTAAACGGGGGATCCCAGACCCGGGTGGGAAGAGGGATGGGCAAGAATGGAGCAGGGAGAAGTATTGAGGGAGGGAAAGGCCATATACCGATCAAGCGAGATGATTGTACCATGATTCACCTGCTGGACCTTCTGGTCCACCCGGAACGTTTTTTTTCAACCCTTGAAGGGAAGGAACCGGATCTGAAGATACCGGCGGCAATAGCCCTCGCAGGGGCGGTCGTCGCCGCGGTTGCAGGCTATGCGCAGTCCTCTCTCTTTGCAGATATGTTCGCGGAGATGGGTGCGGGTGCAGGAATGGGGGCATTCATGGGGATCATGGGTGCAGCAGGCGCGTTTCTCGGTTTCCTCATCATTTGGTGGCTGGTAATGGCCGGAGTCTTCCATGTGATTTCCATGGCCTTCAAGGGGACAGGGAAGTTTACCCGGACCCTTGAAAGCACGGGATACGGACTGCTGCCAACCGTGATCGGGAGCATCATCTCCACCCTGATCCTCTTCTCGTACCTTCCCAGGATCGCGGTCCCTGTTGTCCGGGACCTTCAGGATCCCGTCGCAATCCAGAAAGCCATGCAGGAGCTGATGCTCGATCCGGCAATGAAGGAGTTCACCCAGGTCTCAATCGCAATCTCCATCCTGTTCCTGATCTGGAGCGCGAACATCTGGATCTTTGGTGTCAGACAAGCCCGCGGCATCACGTTGAAACATGCGTGCATCACTGTGATTATTCCGGTGGCAGTCTATATCCTCTACATGGTCTACATGCTGGTGAGCGGAATCCCCCTGCCGGGTGGTGCATGAGATGAACCGTGCGGAACTGCTCCTCTTTTTCATTGCAGTGATGGTCGTCTTCCTCCCTGTATCAGCGGTGGAGCAGCAGACTGCAGCTGCGCAGGTCATGGTGACGAACGTGACGCTCGACCCCCAGGTGTTCATGGTTGACGATACCGGGACTGTCACCGTGGAGGTGATTAATAACGGCGCACAGAGCGTGGCAATCAGCAGGGTCACGATGTACGATGAGAAGATCAGGATAGAGTCCCGGGCCTATGACACGACAATGTACCTGGGTGCGGGGAACCGCATGACCTTCACGTTCACCGTGACCACCACGGTGCCTGACGGGATTTATTATCCGGTCTTCTCAATGGACTTCCGCGATGCTGGATATCTCAGGTACCCCGTGAAACTTCAGGTCCAGGACAAACCGCTGAAGGTCTCCATCCTCTCCAAACCCGATGTATTCACCAGCGGGAAAAAAGAGCAGGTCGAAGTGCTGATTGGAAACCCAAGGGATAACGGGGTCTCGGGGGTCATCGTATATCCGATGGGGGAGGGAATCGAGGCGAGCCCATCGAGCATATTCATCGGAATGATCGCCCCCGACCAGTCTCAAAAAGTCACCTTCTCGATCACACCCCATCAGACCACCATCCTGGAGATCCACGTGGACTACATGAACGGCATCAATCCCCATGCCGAGGTGATCCAATTCCCGATTGGCATTGGGAAGAGCAAGACAAGGGCCGACCCCATCCTCTCCAACATCCAGGTCGAGAAGTCAGGAAAAACGTACTCCATCACAGGTGACGTGAACAATGCCGGCCTCGAGGTTGCCAATGCAGTGGTCATCAGCACCGGTGATTCGGTGGTCCCGGTTGACCCTTACAGGAAATACGTGGTGGGGACCCTCCAGCCCGATGACTTCTCCGCATTTGAGGTCACATTCACGGCAGAAGGAACAGATAAGGTCCCCGTAGAGGTCAGTTACAAGGACAATGACGGAAACCTCTACACCACCATGACGATAATCGATATCCCGGTCACAAAACCCGGTGCACAGGAGACGGAAGGGATGCCCCTTATGATGATCGCGGTGATCCTGGTATGTGCGGCGGTGATCGGAGGCATCGTCTGGTTCTCCTGGAGAAAGAGATGATCTCGTCGCCGGATGGAGAGAAGGTCATCCAGTTCCGGGACGTGACAAAGATCTATCCACTTCCGGGGGGAGACGTCGTAGCCCTGGACCATGTAAGCCTGGAGATACGGCAGGGGGACTTCATCGCAATCATGGGCCCCTCGGGTTCAGGCAAGTCTACACTCCTGAACCTCATGGGGTGTCTCGATACCCCTACCGCAGGCCAGCTCTTCATCAAGGGGAGGGATGTCGGCACCATGAGTGACGACGAACTGACGAGGCTCCGGAGGGACCACATCGGATTTATCTTCCAGCAGTTCAACCTCATCCCCCTCCTTTCAGCGCTTGAGAATGTCCAGTATCCGCTCATCCTCAAGACAGGGGAACGCACATGCACGGGGCGCTGCGTGGAGGTTCTCAGGTCGATGGACCTCGACGAGCAGTTCCATTCTCACAAGCCGAGCGAGCTCTCGGGAGGCCAGCAGCAGAGGGTAGCGATTGCCCGGGCACTCGTCAACGACCCCGAGATCCTCCTTGCCGACGAG
Organism: Methanolinea sp.; assembly: GCA_013331225.1. Classification (GTDB taxonomy): domain Archaea; phylum Halobacteriota; class Methanomicrobia; order Methanomicrobiales; family Methanospirillaceae; genus Methanolinea_A; species Methanolinea_A sp11423u. The sequence continues at coordinate 2,405 of DUGV01000232.1, read as the reverse complement.
CCGACCGGGAACCTGGACACAAAGACCGGTTCTGCCATTATGAGCCTCCTGAAGGAATTAAACGAGAAGGGGGGCAAGACTATCATCATGGTGACCCACGATCCCAACATCGCAGGTTTTGCCCACCGCACCATCCGGATTGTTGATGGCAAGATCACATGATCTTCCTGGACCTCGCGAAAAGAAACCTCAGACTCCACTTTATACGTTCATTTCTTGCGATTCTTGGGATTATCATCGGTGTACTGGCAATTGCATCGATGGGAATACTCGGCCACAGTATCAGCCTGCTGGTGGCAAACCTCATCAGCGACGTGGGAGACACTGTCATCGTCACCCCGCACGTTGCAGCAGGTCAGGGGTTCATCGGGGACCCGAGGGTTTCAGTCATGGCAAGGATCCCCGAGTCGGATGTTGAGGCGATAAAAAAGGTCGTGGGCTCAGGCAGGGTAATCCCCGTTCTCCGAAGTGCTGAGGAGATGACATATGGCGATGATTCCGGCTATGTCACGCTTCTTGGTCTTCCTGCCGGGGAGATCCCCGGCCTCCTCACGGTTGAAAAGGGCTTGTATCTCAAAGAAAACGCCCCCGGGTGCCTGGTGGGATACTACCTGGCAAGGGAGTTTGGTATAAGCCCGGGGAGCCGGGTCGGTATCGGGAATCAGACCCAGAGAGTATCAGGAATACTTAAGGAGAGGGGATATGCCGCCGATATCAACCCGGACTATGCGATCGTCGTTACGGACCAGTGGTTCTTCGAGACGTTCGGAGATGAGAAGGAGTATGACCAGGTGATCGTAAAAGCGAGCGACATCTCCCAGATCGACACGCTCAAGAAAGAGATCGACCAGCGCCTGAACCGTAGGGACAAGGTGGTGGACATCTATGATTCACGTGACCTGCTGCGACAATACGACCAGATTTACAGCCAGATCATGGTATTCCTCCTTGGTATCGGGGCTATATCCCTTCTCGTCGCTGCGGTGAGCATCTTAAACGTGATGATCATCTCCGTGACCGAGCGCATACGCGAGGTCGGGATCCTCAGGAGCATCGGAGCATCCAGGAAGGACATTCTCATGATGTTCCTCTACGAGGCGATGATGCTCGGGATAATCGGGAGCACAATCGGCGGGATCCTGTCGGTGGTTGGCGGATATTTCATCAGCAAGGTGGCTATCGGTGTGATGACAGCAGGGACCACGTTCGGAGAGAGCGCCTCGGTCTTTGGGCCGGGAACATTCGTCTTCATCGCCGGAGGGGTCCTCTTCGGGGTGATCGTGAGCACGCTCTCAGGACTTTACCCAGCCTGGCAGGCCTCGCGGATGACGCCGATCGAGGCCCTGCGCCACGAGTGATGCGGTGATGGCCGGCATTCTCATCTCACTGGCCATGCGGAACCTGCAGCGGCACTGGGTGCGCTCGCTTCTTGCGGGCATCGGGATCATGATTGGGGTGTTTGCAATCGCATCGCTCGGGCTGCTCGGAAACAGCCTCGTCATTCTCTTCTCTGGCATGATCACGGATGTCGGCGATACCCTCGTCATCACACCCCACCTTGCCGCGGCGAGCGGTGACCCGTTTGATCCCCGGTCAGCGGTGGGCGCAGGCATCGCAGAGCGCGACCTGGCCCGCATCACGAAGGCAGCAGGGCCAAACCAGGTGATCCCGGTGGTCGAGGCCGGCGAGCGCCTCGAAGTGAGGGACAGGGGGGGCTATGCAATCCTGCTGGCATTGAAGTCCGAGCACCTCCCTCTGCTCCTCTCTGTGCGCGAAGGAGTGTTTCCCAGGGAGACCGGTGTCGGGGTGCTGGTGGGAGCGCTCCTCGCAGAGGAGTACGACATCGCCCCCGGGCATATCATCAACGTCGGGGGCGAGCCAGCGAGGGTGGTGGGAGTTCTCGAAGAGAGGGGAATGGCCATCGATATCAACCCTGATTATGCGGTGGTGGTCACGCATGGCTGGTTCGCTGACCGGCATCCCGATCCCGGCTATACCCGTGTCCTCGTGAAGGTCGGGGACATAGGGAGCATGGCAGCAGTGAAGGAGGATATTGATTTCCAGGTGAACCGCCAGAGGGAGAGGTTCGATATCCTTGACAGCAGGGAGATCCTGGACCTGTTCTATTCCACCTACGATGCAATCACCCTCTTCCTTCTCGGGATCGGCGGAGTTGCCCTGCTTGTCTCCGGGGTCAGCATCCTGAACGTGATGATCATCTCAGTCACTGAGAGGACAAAGGAGATTGGAATCCTCCGGAGTATCGGCACGTTGAGAGGGCAGGTGATGCGAATGTTCCTCTACGAAGCGCTGGTGATCGGATCTATCGGAAGTATCCTAGGAGGAGTGCTCTCGATTGCGGGGGGGTATTACCTGAGTGTGGTGGTTGCGGACACGCTCACCTC
>DUGV01000176.1 GCA_013331225.1 Methanolinea sp. | reverse complement strand
ATGCACAACCGTTCCAGAAGATAAAGAGGATCGGGACATCGAGTACAAGGAGGAAGGCGCAGCTCCTCATGCACCACCCTGACTGGAGGATCGAGCCGCTCCGCGGGAACGTGGACACCCGCATCAGGAAACTCCGGGAAGGAGCATACGATGCCGTCGTCCTGGCCGAGGCAGGGCTCCAGAGGCTCGGGCTCTGCCTCCCGGGCACGAGGCTTGCTCCAGAGATGTATGTGCCATCCCCGAACCAGGGGACAATTGCTGTGGTCAGCAGGGAGGGAGACGATGCTGCTCTCCTTGCCGGCTTGCTGGACCACCCGGAAACCCGGAGGGACGTGACTTTCGAGCGGGTGGTGATGGAAGAGGTGGGAGGCGGATGTTTCACCCCACAGGGGGTGTACTGCAGGGAAAGGCATATCAGGGCAGAGATTCTCTCGCTCGACGGGTGCAGGAGAGTGAGGAGTGAGGGGTACCTCTCCTCGGCAGACGATGCCCGCAAGTTTGGGCAGCTGCTCAGGAGAGATGCGCTTGACCTGATACAGGAGGCATACATGAGACTGGGGCTGAAAGAGTGACGGGAAAGGTATATCTTGTGGGTTCCGGCCCGGGGGGCCTCGGGCTCCTCACCCTGCGGGCACGCGAAGTCATTGACCAGGCAGACGTAATCCTCTATGACCAGCTCCCCGGAGAAGAGATCCTTGCAACCCTCCCGGAGAGGGCCGAGAAGATCGACTGCGGGAAGTTCGGCGGGAGGCATATCCGCGAGCAGGATGACATCGAGGCCCTGATGGTCGCAAAGGCCAGGGAAGGAAAGAAGGTCGTGCGGTTGAAAGGCGGAGACCCCTTCCTGTTCGGGAGGGGCGGCGAGGAGCTCGAGGTGATGAGGGAGCACGGGGTCCCGGTAGAGCTCGTCTCCGGGGTCACGAGCGCCCTCGCGGTCCCAGGCGCGGTGGGGATCCCGCTTACCCACCGGAAATATGCCTCCCAGGTGACCATCCTCACCGGCCACGAGGAGCCGGGGAAGACGGAGTCCGGCCTCGACTGGGAGAACCTCGCCAGGAACCCGGGCACGCTTGTCATCCTGATGGGTGTGAAGAATATCCCCGACATCACGCGAAGCCTCGTCGATAATGGCAAGGACCCCGATACACCTGTTGCGGTCATCGAGCGGGGCCTTCGCTCCGATCAGCGGGTGACCGTCGGCAACCTCCGGACGATCGCGGACATTGCAAAGTCGCGGAATGTGAGGCCCCCGGCGATCATCGTCATTGGGGACGTGGTCCGGCTCTACAGGGAAGACGATCCGGGGCTTGTCCCGCTGTGAGGAGACAGGTTAGCTTTTTTAGGTGAGGAATATCCGAGCCGCAAGTGAATAGTGCAACAAGATACCCTGCGTGCGAGAGATGATGGATATGGGCGGGCTCGATGAAAGCGATTCTCTCGCACTGGGACCTGTCTTATTGAGGCTGCGCTTCTGCGGGACGAAAGGTCCAGGCGCATGAGAGAAGGATTGCTGTTTTACTATTGACAGGAGGGCGCGAATCCCCCCGGACCTCCCCTTCCTGCGATAGGCTGCGACCAGTGTGCAGGGAGTATAACCGGCTTTACGTTCAGATCCGCAGCACGGACCCTATCGCCTTGGGGGGATGCCCCAGTGGCGGGGCGGAGCCCCAAGAGCCTCGTCGTATGATGAGTGCCGTTTTACCAAAAATCGAAACGGTTCAGAAATCCATAGTATTATGTGTACACATGCATACACCCGTATATGCAGGCTTCCTCTGTTCGACTTGATAAAACCACGAAAGAGAAACTCGATCTCCTCCGGAGCTATCCGAAGGAGTCCTACGATTCGATCATACGAAGGCTTGCCGAATCGAGGATCGACGAAGAACCTCTCACGGACGAGGACAGGAACGAGATCGACGAGGCTCTCACCGAGATACGGAAAGGTCACTACTACACACACGACCAGGTGAAACGCGAACTGGGCCTCTCCTGACATGCCATGGACGTTGATTTATTCCCCACGGGCATTTCACCAGATTCGCGATTTACCTGAGGCGACCAGGAAGCGTGTTCTCGAAAAGCTCGAAGGATTGGCAGACAAACCGCTTCTCCATCTCCGGAAATTGAAAGACTCTCCTCTCTACTCATTCAGGACAGGTGACTATCGCGTTCTCTGTGCACTCTCCACAAAGAAACTGATCATCTGCGTGGTGAAGATCGGACATCGGAAAAACGTGTATAAAGATATTTGACCGGTCAATTCGCATTATCGGGTAAGCCTGTCCGATCAGAAACTGGATTGGAACAATTATCGACATGGAGAAGCGGTTGATGTCGGCATAAAAATATCCTTCAGAGAGTAACTATCCACGCAAAAGTAATATTCGCAAAATTGTATATTCCCACGTAGAAAGAATATCTTATATATGGAAGATTCCATCAAGGTTAGTAGATAATTGGGAGAAGAATCGCAGTACCATTGTTGGCCATGTTAATCGTCTCTCCTGCAATCTAATCCGAAATCTCTCTAGAATATACGAGAACGGCGTTGAAGGAGAGCCAGGAATTCATTCGGGAGACCTGCCGGGTTATCCCGGCACACGACCTGATGGCCGAAGCGTTCGACATGGCGTGTTCCTGCCGGATCACGATCTACGATGCCCTTTTTCTTGCCGCGGCAGCCCGATGCGGTTTTCCTCTCGTGGCCGCGGACTCGAGACTCTATTCCGCAGCCAGAAAGAATTTTTCAATCCGGTTGATCCGGTGAATCGGAAGGGCCAAAATACCCTTTCACACAGGAATAACACTTCCGGCTCCCGATTTTTTCACGATGTTGCATTATTGCCATCCAACTCTTGCAATTATCCCTGGGTAGCCTTACAGCAGGGGGCTGCAAGTCCGCCACAGCATTCCAATCCGGCCTTCAATACCCTTCATTTTTCAAAAAATACAAGCATTAATACTCCTCGAGGACGCATCTGGTAGGTGATTGCGAAATGAGCCTTCCCGGCGGACCCACGAAGGACGAGGTGATGGCAGTCTCGCTCTTCAAGCTTGACCTTCGTCCCGGCGACCGGTTCATAGACATCGGCTGCGGGACGGGAAAGGTCTCGATCCATGCCGCACGGCAGGCAGGGAGCGTGTGCGCCATCGATATCAGGAGCGAAGCCATAGAATATGCCCGAAATGAAGCGGAGCGTGCGGGTGTGGAAAACATCGAGTTCATCGAGGGGAATGCGGCCGACCTCATCCCCGGCCTCCCCCACCCCGACGCCGCATTCCTGGGAGGTTCCCGCGACATGGGCCGCATCCTCCACCTGCTTGCCGGGATGGATGTCCGCTCAATCGTCGTCAACGCGGTGAAGATCGACACCATCAATACCGCCATTACCGTCATGCGGGACCTAGGGATATTTCGCGAGGCGGTCCTGGTGCAGATCTCGCATGCGAGCCCGCTTGGGGCCGGCCACATGTGGAAACCGGCCCACCCGGTTGCCGTCATCGTCGGGGGTGCCGCCGGGTGCTCGTAGGGCTCGGGCTCGGTCCAGGCGACCCGGAGCTCCTCACGCTCCGGGCCGTCCGCGTCCTTCAAGAGGCAGACGCCGTCTTTGTCCCAGGCAGGCTCGCCCAGAACCTCGTTGCTCCCTACAGGGACGCGGAAGTCCTCGACTTCCCGATGACAGGGGACGAGGGCCGTATACGTTCCTGCATGGAGAGGAATGCGGACCGGATCGCAGGGATTTCGGCATCGGGGACCGCGGTCCTCGCGCTCATCGGGGACCCGAACTTCTTCTCGACGTTTACCCGCCTCTGCGAGGTGATGGCGCAGCGCTACCCGGACATCCCCTGCAGGACAGAGCCGGGAATCAGCGCGATCACCGCGTTTGCGGCCGCCGCAGGGATATCACTCTCCGAGGGGTTCGTCGTCACGGACAGGGGCGAGCCGCGCTGCCGGATACTCCTCAAGGTCAAAAGGCCGAAGGAGACGGCAGAAAGACTCCGGAAAGAGGGCTTTCGCAGGTTCGTCCTCGTCGAGCGGATGTATCTTTCGGACATGCGCATCTACCGGGACGATGAACTGCCCGAGACCTGCGACTACCTGAGCATCATGTACGCGGGGGTGTGAGATGGCAAAGGTCTGTTTCGTCGGCGCAGGACCGGGCGACCCCGACCTCATCACCGTCAAGGGGCTCCGGCTGCTGGAAGAGGCCGATGTCCTTGTCTATACCGGATCGCTCGTGAACCCGGGACTGGTGGAGCGGTCGCATGCCAGGATCAAACTTGACAGCCACGGGATGAAGCTTGAGGAGATCGTGGACGCCATGGTCCTGCACGCCCGCAGCGGCGCCCGCGTGGTGAGGCTCCATTCCGGAGATCCGGCGCTCTACGGGGCAATCGTTGAGCAGATGCAGGGCCTGTCGCATAAAGGGGTCGACTACGAAGTGGTCCCCGGCGTCTCGTCCCTCTTTGCCGCCGCCGCCGCTCTCCGGACGCAGCTCACTCTCGGCGGTGTCGCAGAGAGCGTGATCGTCACCCGCCCCGCCGGGGCCACACTCGAGGTAGACGAGATCCCGGCCCTCTCCACCCACAAAGCCACCATGGTCTTCTTCCTTGGCACTGCCCACCTGGAGGAGATCACATCACGCGTCGCGTGCCCGCAGGAAACGCCTGCCGCAGTCGTATACCATGCAAGCTGGCCCGACCAGAAGGTGGTGAGGGGGACCGTTTCCGATATCGCTGCGAAGGCAAGAGCGGCGGGCATCGATAAGACGGCGCTTCTCATCATCGGCGGAGTGCTCGACCCCGTCCATTCGGGCCACCACAGGTCGCAACTCTATTCATGAACAGGACAGTCATCGCCCTGGAAAGATTCGAGGATGCGGGGAGGAGGGTTGCCGAGTTCCTGCACGCCGAGCTGATCCTCTACTCGGACGAAGCATTCCCCATCGCTTTCTCCCGCTCGAGCGCCATTGTCGCGGTGATGGCATCCGGGATCGCAGTCCGGGCAATCGCCCCCCTCCTCAACGACAAGTGGACCGATCCCGCGGTGGTTGTCGTGGACCCCGGGCTCTGCTTTGCAATCCCCCTGGTAGGCGGGCACCATGGGGCCAATGACCTTGCATGGGAACTCGCCGGGCTTGGGATCACCCCGGTGATCACGACCGCCACCGAGCGTGAGGGGAAGGCTGCCGTCGAAGTGGTTGCCGCCAGGGAAGGGTGCCGTGTCCTGAACCGTGATTCCACCGTTTCGGTCAATGCGGCACTCCTTGACGGGGAAGTACCGGTGCACGTCGTGTCCGGCCCGGCAATGGTCGTCGCGGGGCCAGGCGTCGCGCTCCTTGCAAGGGACGGCGAGTATGCCGTCGGGCTCGGCTGCCGCAGGGGCACTCCTGCAAGAGAGGTCGAGGATGCGGTCAGAAAGGCCCTCGGGGTATCCGGAATATCTGCCGATGAGGTGAGCGTCTATGCCACCACCGAAAAGAAAGCCTGCGAACCGGGAATTGTCGAGGGGGTGAGGGCTCTTCGCGGGACCCTCATCTACCTCGACGACAAAATACTCGCGAGGTTCCCCCCGCAGTCCCCCTCCCGTGCCGGGAAGGTGGGTCTCGCCGGGGTGGCGGAACCTGCGGCAATGGCCGCATCAATGAGAAAGGAGCTCGTGATGAGAAAGACTGTATACGGAGAGGTGACCGTTGCCATCGCACGGTGAAGGGCGGGGCGTCCTCTACATCGTGGGTTCGGGTCCCGGTTCACCCGACCAGATGACCGGAAAAGCGCTCCAGGCAATACGCGACGCGGAGTACGTCCTCGGGAACGACTCGTACCTTACGCCCCTGTCACCCCTTATCGAAGGAAAGACTGTGATCCGGAGCAGCATGGGAAAAGAGGTGGAGCGGGCAAGGGAGGCGGTTACGCTGGCACGGGATCATGTGGTGGCGATGGTCAGCGGAGGAGACCCCGGAGTATACGGGATGGCCAGCATCGTCCTTGAGGTCGCGGAACGCTCCGGCTCCGCTGCCAGGATCGAGGTGATTCCCGGCGTCACCGCGGCGACTGCCGCGGCTTCAAGGCTCGGGTCTCCTCTCTCCGGGGACTTTGCCGTCGTCAGCCTCTCGGACCTCCTCACGCCCATGGAGGTGATCGAGAAGCGGCTCGAACATGCCTTTGCAATGGGGATACCAGTAGTACTATACAATCCCCGGAGCAGGGGCCGCCCTTACAACTTTGCCCGTGCAATGGAGATAGCCGCCTCTCACCGGGACCCCTCGACCCCTCTTGGACTGGTGAAGAATGCCTACAGGGATGGCGAGGAGATCATCATCACTACGCTCGGGCAGGTCGCCACGATCGAAGACCAGGTGGACATGCACAGCGCGGTGATCGTGGGAGGAACAGAGAGCAGGATTTGGATGGAGGGATCGCATGCCAGAGGGATCATCACCCCGCGGGGATACCACAGGAAATACCTATACTGACCTTGGGGCCACCACGAAGGAGGCCTACCAGATTTCGGAGACGAGCAGGAGACTTGCGAGAAAGACTATCGGAAACAGCGACTACGAGGACAGGGTGCGGCAGCGCTGCTCCATCGCAGTCGGAGACTTCTCGATGGCCTCGCTCATCAGGTTCACGGGAGATCCCATTCCCGCAGGGCTCCGCGCCCTGGAATTCCAGGCCCCCATCATCACCGATATCCGAATGGTGCAGGTCGGGATCCAGAAGAAAGGGCACGCAAGCGAGGTCATCTGCGCCCTCGACCATGCAGGTTCGGCGGCCGAGAAAGGGATCACCCGGTCGAGGGCAGGTATCCTTGCCCTGGGGGAGAGGATCGACGGCGCGGTGGTAGTGATAGGAAACGCTCCGTCAGCCCTCCTCTCCCTCTGCGACCTCATCAAGGAAGGGCGTACTCCCTCCCTTGTGGTAGGCACACCCGTCGGGTTCGTGAACGCCGCCGAGTCAAAAGAACTCTTGAGAACCCTGCCTGTACCCTCGATCTCAAACATTGGGACGAGGGGAGGGACCCCCGTTGCCGTCGCGGCAATCAACGAGATCATCACCATCCATGCCGAGCAACACCCAACCCGACCCTGATAGGACGACCATCACCGATCCCGTGACTGGATTCGTATACCCGGAGGAGTGGGTGAGCGCCTGCCGGGACCCGGGATTGAGAGCCCTCGCTTCATCCGGCCTCGGGGTGCTCACGTCGAGCGGGCGCGTGTTGAGGAGGGGGTTTACTACCGGCACGACGGCAGCGGCGGCGTGCGGCGCGGCGATTCTTTCCCTTCGCGGACCCGTGCGAGAGGTGCGGGTTCGCATTCCCTGCGGCCTCCTGGTGTCCGTTCCCGCCCGGAGTGAAGGAGGACACGCAGAAGCTGATAAATTCGCCGGGGACTACCCCGGCGATGCCACTGCGGGAGTGACGTTCTTTGCAGATGCAAGGCCGCGTGGCCAGGGTATCGTCCTCATTGCAGGGGCGGGGATCGGCCGGTTTGCCAGGGACACCCCCCGGAACAGCGCGGGGGACCCTGCCATCAGCCAGGCGGCCCTCCAGTGCATCATGGATGCCATCGACAGCGCGGCCAGGGAGATCGGCCTCTCCGGTGTTGAAGTCTCTCTCTCTGTCCCGAAGGGTGAGATCATAGCGGCAGAGACTCTGAACCCAAAGATCGGGATCCTTTCCGGAATATCTGTACTCGGGACCACCGGTCTCGTCGAGCCGTGGGACGACCACCTCACAGAATCGATGCTCGAGAGAGTGCAGAGTGCAGAACGCCTGGTGATCACCACCGGGAGGCTTGGCCTCCGCTATTCCCGGCTCCTCTTCCCCGACCACGAGGTGGTGCTCGCCGGGGCAAGGATACGGGAAGCCCTGGAGCGTGCGAGGGGAGAGGTGATCCTCTGCGGCCTCCCGGGACTTGTCCTGAAATTCCTTGATCCGGATATCCTCGAAGGGACCGGGTGCGCGACGGTGGAGGAGCTTTCCGGCAGGCCCGGATTCGGCAGGCTCGTTGCCGGGGTTTTCGAAAAAACCAGGACCGCGTTTCCCGGTCTCCGGGTGGTTGTTCTCTCGCGAGAGGGAGAAGTGCTGGGGGACAGCGGATGAAGATCGTCGGAGTGGGCTGTGGGCCGGGGATGCTCACAGAAGAAGCAATCGCGGCAATATCCCGCGCGTCCCTCGTATACGGTTCCCCGAGGGCCATCGACCTCGCGAGATCTCACATCCCCGGGGGATGCACGGTCAGGGAGATCGAGGACTACAAATCTCTCCGGACCCTTCCAGTTGATGCCGTCGTCCTCTCCACCGGCGACCCCATGCTCGCGGGTCTCGGATACCTTGAAGGCGAGGTGATTCCCGGCATCTCCTCCCTCCAGATCACCCTTGCCCGGCTGCATATCCCGATGACGCAAATTTCGGTAGTTGCGGCCCACGGGAGGGACCATGATGCGGCTATCAGGGAGACTGTTGCAGAGATTTCCAGGGGAAGGACAGTCTTCCTCCTGGCAGACCCAGGGTTCGAAGTCCCTCACCTCGCGAAGCACTTCCTGCCGCCCCCGCCCGGACTCACCATCACCCTCTGCGAGCAGCTGGGATACCCAGACGAGCGGGTGGTGACCGGGACACCCGATGCCCCGCCCGTGCCCTGCAATGACCTCTTTGTCATCCTGGTCAACCCCGGTGCCATGAGAAGAAGCCACTGAGCGCACCCTTTATCCGCTTCGATGAGAGGGGAGACATGAAAAAGTTCTTCTGCCCTGGACCTTTCCCCAGTTATTGTGACATTCTGGTCAAGAGGAATATATTCAACCACCTCATACCTCAATACAGGCAACTGTCCACACAGGAGATTTTCCATGGAGAAGAATGTCAAAAAGCAGATCAGCCTGATATGTTTCGCAGCCGGCTTTGTCCTGCTCCTCATCCAGGACCTCAAGGGGTTCTCGACCATTGACCTTGGGTTCTCGTGGCCCTGGGCGATCATGTTCTACTGCGGCCTGCTGCTGATGGTAATCGGGTATTACCTCCGGGGATAACGTGGTGCCGGGGGGCGCGTGGGGGCGGAGAGTTCAAAGAAGTACTGCTGTTCCGCCTTCCCTCTTCAGGAAGCCCTCCTTTTCAAGAGTCTCAAGGATTCCCGCCGCCCTGTTCCTGTCGATTCCGAGCATCGGCGGGAGGTCTGATTCCCTGACCGCCCCCTCCCTGACCAGGATTGCGAGGATCCTCCCCCTTACCATCCTGTCCGAGCCTTCGAAGGCGGCCTGTTTCCGGTAATGGGCACTTCGGCGGTTGGGGTTCGGGATGCGCTTTTTGAGCGCGCTTCCAAGATCCATCAGGGCATAGTACCACTCCCGCGGACTCTCACGATCACAGGTTGCGGCGACGAGAGGACGGATCTCCCGGTCTCTCACAACGCTATGGCCCTCGAAGAAGCAATGGAGAAAGACCCTCCTCACATTGGTCTCAATCACGATAGACGGCCTGTTGAACACGAATGCCACGAGGGATGCCGCCGTGGCCTCGCCAATGCCGGGAAACGACGAGAGCGTCCCTTCATCGTCCGGGAGGCGGCCCGCATATTCATCCACCACCAGACGCGCGATCCGATGCAGGAAAATGGCCCTCCTGTTATACCCGAGTCCCTGCCACTCCCCGAGCACCTCGGGAAACGAAGCCTTCGCAAGCGCTGAAAAGTCAGGGAAACGGGCAATGAAACGGGGGTAACGCTCAAGGACACGTTCAACCTGGGTCTGCTGCAGCATCATCTCTGATACGAGGATGGAATATGCATCGTGCGTATTCCTCCAGGGAAGATCCCTCCTGTGCACCCTGTAAAACCGGTATACCTTCTCCTGGAACTCCGCAACCTCCCGCAGAGAGAGCACCTCTCCCGGTTCATCAGGAGGCGCCCGGGCCATGCTCCTCCGCGAGCGCCGCGACCCGTTCCACGTAATGCTCTATCCGGAACTTCCTTTTGAGGCCCGCCGCATTCATGTAGCGGACCTTCCCAAGGACAGGGCGCTCCCCCCAGGCACGGTCGTGCTTTCCGAAGCACCATGCAACACCGGCATAGCCGTTTGGGTCCCTCCCATCCAGTTCATACCGGTTATTGAGGGAAAGGGCTATGGCATATGCCTGCTCGGGGTTCTCCGTCCATTCAAGGATCTTCTTTCCCCAGTACATCCGCATGTACCCGTGCATTTTCCCCGTGACCAGGAGCTCCTGCTGCGCTGCATTCCAGAAGGGGTCATGGGTCCTGGCTTCCTCGAACTCGGCCTCCGTGTAGACGTACTCCCGGGGATCATCTGCATGCTCCGCGAGCGTCTTTTTGGCCCATTCGGGCAACCCCTCGTACCTGTCGTAATGGGGATTGAAGTGCACAAAGTTCAACGAGAGCTCGCGCCGGATGATCAACTGCTCCAAAAACGCATCGGCACCCGGATGGCGGGATTCAAGCACCCTCTGCGCGATATACGCAGGAGAGACCTGTCCGAAATGGATGTACGGGCTCAACTCAGAGGTGACGGGGCTTGCAGGGTCGTTCTGCCCCGAGACATACCGGGAAAGGTCCCCTATGATGAACTTCTCCAGGCGCAGGAGTGCCTCGTGCTCCCCTCCGCTGTACAATGGCGATGGTCCCGGATTCTTCTCTTTCACACGGGTGAGCAGTGTGTGTGCCTCATGGTAGGGGGCCCCTCCATGTTCCTGAGAGGGAGTGGAGTATTGGACAGGAGTGCGTCCGACTGGCTCGAGAAAACGCATTAACTGGCGATGGATCTTCTTCCGGATGGTGCCCGCCGACCACTCCTCCTTCCCGGACACCGTCTCCACGGGGACGACCGCGTTGTCCTCCACCATCACAAGGGTACAGTCCACCATCCCCGCCAGATCATTCCTCCAGGTCTGGTGCAGCGCGAGGTATCCCCGGTCGGTCACGACCATCGCAGCATCCTTGGCAGCACCTGCGATACTCTCCCCGGGCACTCCCCAGAAGATTGCGAGAGGGATCTGCATCGTTTCCAGGGATCTTCCTGCCGAAACCAGGCCTTCAGCCATGAACGTATAGTGGCGGAGATTTGCCTCCGGATAAAGGGGATCGATGCAGAAGCAGGCGACGACGGGTATTTTGAATTTGTTTGCCTTCCTTATAGCATACTCAAGGGCAAGGTTTCCCACCGTCCGCTGCGAGGACTGCATCCAGTAGAGGACATATTCTCCCGAACGCGCAGGAAGCGCGTTGAGGGCGCATATGCGCTCGCCGGGGATCATGCATCAGGACAATGGTATTCCCACCTACATGGAATCTTCTCTTCCGGCATCATGCAGGTGCCTTGAAATATCAAAAATCAGGGAAATACATCCTGCCAGTCACATGGGATGTGCCCGCAGGAAAAAAATTATACCCGGAGGTATACGGGGGAGAAAAGCCCCAACCTCGAGTACTGGAACGTCAGCGTGTTCTCTGTCGGCCTGAAGAAGAGATCCGATCTCCAGGTATTTCCCTGCACAGGGGAGAAAGTGTTCTGGAACTTCCATTCCTGCTTCACAGGGATACTGCCTGTGTACGTGACCATCTTGAGGCTCGCAGATTCGTTCACGACTGCATTGCCCGAGATACTGGTGCTGCTCGAGATCCATGGCCCGGCAAGCCCCTCTGCAGAGACTGCTGGCAGGACCACTATCCCGATTAAAACGAGGCTGATAACCAGGAATACGGGCGTATTTCTTCTGTCTGGCATGATTATCCTCCGTGTGGCGTGGCGGCGCACAACGGAACATGTTCGCACTAGTATCGAACCCTTTCACCTATATGCTTTCCTCTCAACCGATAAAAAAACGCGAACTTTCATTCAGGTTCTGAAAAACAGGCCGTCGAGTTCTCTTCTTTTGAAGGTGACCATCGTCGGCCTGCCATGGGGGCAGCTGAAGGGATGCTCAGTCCGGCGCAATTGCGCTATCAGCGACCTGCACTGCTCCATGGTCAGGGGAGTCCCCCCCTTGATGGCCCCCCTGCATGCGATTACCTTAAGGATGCGCTCCTTCTCGGATAAATCCTGGCGCACGTCCCCGGAGAGGAGGGCATCAACAACCTCCCGGACCCCTTCCTGCCCGATTTGCTTTCCCAGAACTATGGGAATGGCACGGACGGCATACGTTCCTCTCCCGAATTTCTCTATGGAGAACCCAATCTCTTCAAGGAGTGGGATAAGCGCCGGGAGGATCGCAGCCTCGCGCGGGGACAGGTGCAATGGAACAGGGACGATCAGCTCCTGGCATTCGGGCTCTCTTTGCCCCGTATCCAGGACCTGTTCGTACAGGATACGCTCGTGTGCCGCATGCTGATCGATCAGGATGAGGTCTTCGCCACCCCTCGGGCAGGCGAGGATGTAGGTGTTGTCAAGAGTCCCGAGGACTTCGAGATCCGGGACAGGTGATTGCCCGGCTGTCCCTGCGGAGAGTCCAAGCTCGGTCTGCCGGAGGCGTCGATCGGTATCGGCACGGATGGACCTCCCCGGTTCTGCAACCGTGGCCAGGGAAGGTTCATCGATGTGATAGGCGGGTGAACCACTGGCGGGGGAGATCGTTGCCTGGGTCGAGGCCTTTCCCGATTCGCGGGCCTCGAACGTGAGATTCATGTCTTTAAGCGCCGTTTCCACGGCCCGGGATATCTCACCCTTCACTTCCCTCTCCCTGCTCAAGCGGACCTCTCTCTTGGTGGGATGGACGTTCACGTCGACAAGGTGCGGGTCGATCGTGATGTCAAGGATGGCCACCGGGAACCTGTCGCCGGGGAGAAGGGTGCCGTATCCCGCCTTCACCGCGAGAGAGAGCGCCCTTGACTGGACCGGTCGCCTGTTGATGCTGAGAAAGACCTGGTAGGGGTTCTGCCTTGAGAGCGAGGGATGGGAGATCACCCCTCCCACCCTGATGAACGACCCCTCGAAGTCCAGCGGGATCAGGGCGCGTGCCACCCCGGTGCCAAAAAGGTGAAGCGCCGCGTCGTGGACAGATCCACCGGGCCCGGACATCAGCACCTTCCGGTTATGGAGGACCCGAAACGAGACATCCGGGCGGGAGAGGATGATCCGCTCCAAAATCCCCGTGATATAGGCCATCTCTGCCGGGAGCGAGCGCAGGAATTTTCTCCGTGCAGGGGTGTTGAAGAAGATCTCCTCCACCTCGACAGTCGTCCCCTCGGGGCATCCGCATTCACCCCGCTCAATCACCTCTCCCCCTTCGTTTACAATCCGGACACCTGAGAGCGCGGTGCCCGCCTTCCTTGTGATGAGGGAAAGCCTCGAGACTGCAGCGATGCTTGCGAGCGCCTCGCCGCGGAACCCGAGCGACTGGACGAGCAGGAGATCGGAAAGAGTCCGGATCTTGCTCGTGGCATGCCGGACACAGGCGAGATCTGCGTCTTTTGGCGTCATTCCCGAACCATTGTCAGTTACCCTGATCCCGGTGATGATCCCCTTGCGCGAGGTGATCTCCACCTCGACGCGTGTTGCTCCCGCATCAAGTGCGTTCTCCACGAGCTCCTTTATCACCGAGGCAGGTCGCTCGACCACTTCTCCGGCCGCGATCCGGGACACGGTCTGCTGGTCGAGTACCTGGATCTCTCCTGGTTCTCTCCCGATCGCCATCCTTCACCGCCCCCCTTCCCGCGCCCTCTTCTGGAGGTCATAGAGAAGGGAGAGGGCCGAGAGCGGAGTCATATCATCGAGGTTCATGTTCTTCAGTGTCTCGAGGACAGGGTGGGCAGGCGCGTCCACCGCCGGTATTTCTGGGAGAAGCATCTGGGTATACCGCTTCACCCTCGGACCTGATGAACGGCCTTCGGCACCGGCCATCTCTTCGAGGAGCACCCGCGCCCGGTCAGTCACCCTGCGTGGAACCCCCGCAAGCGCCGCGACGTGGATACCGTAGCTCTTGTCGGTCGCGCCGGGGATGATCTTCCGGAGGAAGACGACCTCCCTGCCGGTGTCTTTTGCCGCGAAGTGGAAGTTCT
>DUGV01000213.1 GCA_013331225.1 Methanolinea sp. | reverse complement strand
CCGGCGGGGGGAGGAGGGTGAAGCCCGAGAGCGAGACCTCACTGACGATGCCACCGCCGTGGCAGGTGACCGAGAGGTCGGAGTAATCGGCGACAAAGAGCGCCCCCGTCCCCTGGGGGCCGAGCAGGCCCTTGTGCCCGGGGATGGCCACGAAGTCGAACCCGCCCACGGAGAGCGGCATGTGCCCCGCCGACTGGGCCGCATCGAGGAGGATGCGCACCCCGGCATCGTGCGCGATCGAAGCCATCTCCTCCACAGGCTGGACACTCCCGAGCACGTTTGTGACGTGGGTGACTGCAACGAGCCTCGTGCGAGGGGTGAGCGCCTCCTGGAGGTCGGCGGGATCGACCATCCCGTCCCGCTGAGGGAGGACCTTCACCCGGACCCCCCTGCCCTGGAGCGCCATCCACGGGAGGAGGTTTGCGTGGTGCTCAAGCGCCGTTGTGACCACCTCGTCCCCCGGCTCCCAGCAGGTACCGTGGGCGACCATGTTGATCGCATCCGTCGCGTTCTTCGCAAAGACGAGGTGCCCGGGGTCCGCCCCGAGGAACCCGCCCAGCGCCTCGCGGGCCTGTTCATACTCCTCGGTGGTCCTTCTCGCCAGGCGGTGGGAACCCCTCCCGTGGTTTGCGGCGTATTCATAGAAATAGGCGCACATCGCTTCGACCGCCCTTTTCGGGGTCTGGCTCGTGGAAGCGGAGTCAAGGTAGGTGCAGCGGGAGAGGACCGGGAACTCCTGCCTGAGACGGGACAGGTCGTACATTCTCCAGAGATATAGACCCTGGACGATGATGAGAATTGCTCTTCCCCTCCTCCGCAAGGTGAGCCTGGAATTGTGAGAGGAGGACCCGTATTGCTGAAAAAAAGGGTACATGGAAAAGGGCATGCACTTATCAAAAACTTGTGAGAAAAATGTCAAACTTCAGGAGTTTTGAATCAAACGCGATTGGATATACTCCCCGATTCGGGTAATGGCAACTACTCCTTCCTGCACTACATCGGCAAATACCTGCCAGCAATGGAACATGCCATCGTAGCAGTCAAACTGCACCTCGATTTTCGCATCCTCCGCTCTGGCCACAAATGCCTGTATTCCATCGATTAACACCTCGTTTCCCCCGGCCTGGATATAAAGAGGCGGAAGACCCGAAAGATCCGCGAAAATTGGTGAGGCTAGCGGATCAGAAGGGTTGTGGCCGTTCAGGTATACTTCGCGTATGTACTCCAATCGCCCAGGAGTCACCCAGTCGGTCTCCTGGTTGGCATAAATAGAATTCCCGCGGAAATTCATGTCAACTGCAGGTGACATGCAGACCGCAGCAGCGGGAAGGGGGAGATCTCTCTCACGTGCACGCAATAATGTGGAGAGCGCGAGTGTCCCCCCGGCAGAAATGCCTGCGAGAATTATCCGTTTTGCGGGAATTCCCTTGCCTATGAGTGATAAATAGGCATTGATGCAATCTTCGATTGCTATGGGAAAGGGGTGTTCGGGTGCAAGGCGGTAATCGATACTGATCACCTGAGCCTCTGCCTCTTCTGCGATCCGGGTGCAGAGGCCGAGATGATCGGCTGTCGAACCCAGAGAGAAACCACCTCCATGGAAGAAGATTACTGTCCGGTCTGGCCTGGATTGCAATGCGGATATCCAGCATGCGGGTATGGTCCCGGACAACAGGATTGGCTGTTGGTGGGCATGCCTGTCATGCTGGAAACTGCAGTATAGCATGGAAAAATCCTTGCGGATTGCCTGGATCGAACCATGGCCCGGAGGTGTGTGATGCTTGAGAATATCCAGGAGTCCGGACGTGGATAAGGCGTCCATGCCGGTTGTCACCTGCCCTGATCCCGACGACATGTGCGGGATACTCCTTACATGAAGTCCGCGAGGCCCATCTGCTGGCTCTTCTCCTGGCCGAAGGTGGACTCGATCGCCATGTCGAGCACCTGCACCCTCTGCCTGGTGTATTCCGACACCTTGTATTTCCTGCAGATGTCCCGGGACATCTCCAGGTACTTCTTGACCGAACCCTCGTGCACGGTGGGGATGATGTTCCCCCCGCAGCGGTTGCACTTGCCCGCAAGCGGCATGCGCCGGTAGCTCGTGTTGCACTTCACGCACCGGAACTTCTGCTTCGAGAAGGCCGAGAGGTTCCCCTGGAGGTCCCGGATGAAGTGGGTGGTGAGGACCCGTTCGGCCACGTCGTCCTCGTCCACGGCCCTGATCTTCCCTGCAAGAGCCAGTTCTGCGTCAAGCTTCTCGATCATGCTCTTGAGCTGGGTGTAGGTGGACTCGAGAGGGCCGGCTGAGATATCCGTCGTGTCGTGCGTGAAAGAGAACCCCTCGATCTGGGCCGGGGTCCCGAGGCGGCGGCCTACCCGGTCGACGAGCCCCTCCACCTCCTTTGGGTGGGCGTAATTGAGGGTTGCCAGGTAGAGCTCCAGGGGGTAGCCCGGCCCGACGTCCAGGTTGTGGCTCTCCTTGTCGATCTCAGCCGGGTCAATCCGGGTGGTCAGGACCAGCGGGGCGTCCATCGAACCCCCCCGCGTCTCGGGAAGGAACGAGCGCGAGAAGTTGATCAGCCCGTCGAGGAGGAGCATGATGCAGTCCTCATCCCCGTCGCACTGCCCGGTGAAGATCCCGTTTGCGAGCACCGTGTGGTCCTCTGCCACCGTCAGGCAGAATACCCGCGTGTCCGGCGACGGGACGACCTCCCGGCGGATGATGTGGTCGGTGAGGACGTTTGCCCCCACCATCACCGGGACCGGGTCCCCCTCCTTCAGTTCGACCGCCCGGATCTTCCGGAGCGAGCAGATGTCCCAGACGAGCATCGCGTGGTCGGGGGTCACCGCGATCTCCCGGCCGCCGCGGGTCTCGAAGCGGATCAGGGCCTCGGGGGACCTGTGGAGAGAGACCGACGTCACCCGCCTCAGGTGGGGCTTCCCCTCCCGGTCGACAGTGCGCACGAGAAGGGTGGAGGACGGGTCAGAGTAGTATGTCCCGAGCCGGTCGATCCCGGGCCTCGAGAGGTCAAAGTTCTCGGCGACGATCTGCCTGATCGGCCTGGTGCACCACTCCCGCCCGTCAAAGGTCTCGATCTCGGTGTCGCCAAAGAAGCAGTTCCGCCGCTTGGCCGCATGGAAGAAGGGGTGGGCGTACCCGACGTTCGCCCGGGAGAACCCGACGATCCTCGCCAGCACTCCCGCGCTGGTATGGGGTGCAAGGCCTATCACCAGGTGGCCGAGCAGGTCGTCCCTCGTCTGCACCCGGTAGAAGGGGGGCAGGCCGTAACACTTCTCCAGGAGCTCGTCCAGGAACTGGGCAACCTTCACCATGTACTCCGCGCATGAGTCTGAGACCAGGATGTCCTGGGCTTTCAGCTCCACCACCTGCGAGGGAGAGAGAAGCGGCTCCCCGGCTATGTCCTCCGCGTACCCGAGCTCCCGGAGCCGTTCAGGCAGGACTCCAACCTCGCCGGGACGGATGTGGGTGAGGGGCAGGTCGATCATGTCGAAGCGGATCGTGCCGTCCTTGAAGACAAAGAGGTCGCGTGCAGCCCGGAGGATCCCCTTCTCCATCGGCTCGACCGTCCGCTCCCTGGAGATGAGCCCCTTGACGCCCTTCACGAGCGAGATGCTGCTCTCCCGGAGGCCGAGGCGCTCCATCGCCGCCGCGTATTCCTGCTTCACGTTGAGGGTTACGACCTGGGAGCAGGCAAGCGCCGTGTGGCAGGAGGGGCACTCGGGGCCCGCCTGCTCCCGCTTGCAGCGGGGGCAGCTGTAGACCGGTTCGGTGTGCGCCCCGCACTCGCACCGGTTCTGAAACGTCTCGGCGCCGCAGGAGGGGCATCTCCTCCTCCCGGTCTCTATGGTGATCACCCCTCCGTCCATGTTCGGCTGCGGGGCATGGTTCGAGGCCTCCTGGAACGATCGGCGGCTGCCCCCCGCCTCGCCCAGGGGGAAGAGCGAGTGGGGAGGGGGGTTCATCTTCCGGGGCCTTGATTTGCCAGGCCGGCCCATGCGCCCCCCGATGCGGGTGCCGCCCCTGGACCGCATCCCAAAGCCTGAGAGGTGGCTGACGAGAGAGAGGGGGTCGTCCATCGGTGCGTTTTGCCACGCGGGCCGCTTCTTCAGCTTCAGGTCGAGGCCAAGGCATGCGAGGAAGACATACGTGTCGCTGATGCAGACGAGCCCCTCCCTCACGCGGTGGGGGATCAGGATCTCCTCGAGCATCCCTTTGAACCGCTCGTCCGGGGGCAGGACCAGGATGCCGTGCCTCAACTCCCCTGTTTGCGAGACAAAGTCCGCCAGTTCCGCGATGTCAGTGCAGGAGAGGTCGTCCCAGAGCCAGG
>DUGV01000219.1 GCA_013331225.1 Methanolinea sp. | reverse complement strand
CGTCAATGAACGGGCTCGCAAGTGCCCTGATCAGGGCATCGGCAGCCTGCGCGCTCATCAACGCACCCGCTCCCCCTATCCTGAAGACGGCGCTTCCAGGGACAGGGCGCGTGGAGAGGACAAGCTGACGGGCGGTGTCCGGATAGATATCAAGGGTGTTGGTATATCCCGGGTGCTGGATGATAACATAATACTGCCCGACAGACAGGTCCGCGGTCTGTCCCTCGCGTAGACTGTAGGCAAACGAACTGTCGGGATTGACCGCCTCGGTCGAGTAGATGAACCTGTTCACGCCGAAGATCCAGATCGCCACGCCTGGAGAGGGGTTCCCGGTCGCGGTGCCCCGGATCTCCACCGGGTCACCCCGGGCCACAAGGGTCCGGGGAATACTCGCAGCGACAAATGGCCTTGTAAGGGATATGGATATGGTCGAATAACGACGTTCTCCCAGGTCGTTCCTCGAATTCGGTCCGGAAACCACGAAGACGGTATAAGCCCCGGCATCGATGCCGAGATTCCCGGTAAGCCACCGGTACTCCCACCTGTTGTTGGAGTCGACCGGCACCATCGTGAACGTATCAGGCTGCCCGGTTCTCACGGCACTGCGCGGGTTGGTAAGACTGCCTCCGGAAGAGGGTAGGTTTGGGCCGGTCATGAAGAGATACACAGTATCCGAATCAGTATTCGTCCCCGAGAGGACTACCTCCTCCCCAAGGGAGAAGGACCTGGGTTCGCCGGTTACAATACTGATCGATCCCCTGACGACCCGGATGCTGGTTTCCGCGGATGACATCCGCCCGGCAACGGTGCGCTCTGCCTGGAATAAATACCGCCCGTCATCCGTGGCAGAGGACGTCTGCCACTGGACGGTACGGGTCCCGCTTGATGGGAGGGTCACGAGCGCATAATAGCGTGTCCCGCCTTCAGGCGAGAGAGGCACGTCATCCCGAATTGTTGCTCCCTGTCTCGTCGAAATGCGATACGATCCGATGGGGTAAGGGCCGTTGGAAGGGTCCATCCGTACCCCTTCCTGGTTCGGAGTGATAAGAGGCGGCTGGTTGCCGGGATTGCCGGTCATACTCCCGGTATTCCTGACCCAGAGATAGTAGTCTGCACCAGGCACCCCTGTGATAGTGACAGTGAACGGGTTTCCACGCACAATTTCGGTACCACTCGTCGTGATAGCAACCCGGTCAGAAGCGAGGGTGACATGGACAGGGATTGGGCGGCCGATTCCGGGAACACCCTGGAGATTGTCCTGCAACCTGTTCACATTGAAATCCAGGCGTGCAGTATACGTCCCGGTGGGGTAGAGGCGGGCCCCTGTCTCGCTCATGGCAGAGGTGTCCCACCCGGCATCGGAGCCTGGTGGGACCCAGTACCAGGGGAGAGTGTTGACATCAAGGCGCTGGAGAGGAATCATAGTGCCGTTTGTATCAGCAACAGCGGTCAGTGTCGCCCCCGTGGGGGATATGAGGAGCACCGAGATATACCCGTCTGTTGCGGGATCGAAGCCGGCCCGTTGTGTGATCGGGAACATGTTGGTCTCGATCCTGAAGTTCACAGTGGTTCCTGGCGCAATGCTTGTGCCGGATATATCCATCCCGGTCTCCTGGTTCCATACTCTCATATTCAGCGAAGGATACAGCACCTGGAATGCTGGGTCGCCGATAGTCTGGTTCCATGCGTACCAGGTTCCCGTTGCGTGCCCGAACTGGCTTGGTGAAACATAGAAGTTTTGCCTGCTCCCGATCGTGAGCAACAATGCCGGTGCATCAGCCCGGATGTTCGACCCTGGGGAGAACCAGGCAATCTGGTTCACGTCTGCTGGTAAGGCAGCAGAGATATCCAGTCCTTCTTCCCCGATAAATATCTGGTCTCCGGGCCCGATGACATTGGGTGCTCCTGCGGAGTGAAGAATAATAAGGCCGAGTGCCAGGCTGAGCATCAAAGCAGATGATAGTCTCATTGGTATTCGATTGAGATCCGTCTCAATACCTCGTGTGTGCAGACTCATGGTTCTCGTCACTCCATAGAATTCCTGCAGAAACGATCCAACAGGTGCCCTTGCCTCTGATGGAGAGTAGGGTGTGAGTGGGTATAAAAAACCACTGATGGTCCCATGTGATGCGGGTGGTGCCATGGCAGGATGAACAAAAACCCTTTCCTTTTCCTTTTCATACCATGGGTGCGGAATTATTCTGAACGAAAAATTACGCTCTCGAAAAGAACCGTCCGGACTGCATGGGTGTGCGTACTGACATCAGAACGGGCAGGATGAGATGAATGAGAGTTGCCCTTTTATCGATGAGATGGGGTACCATGGCCACCTGTAGCCGAACGGTATGCATCATATCATTTCTGTCAAGGGAGGTTCCCCATCAAATGGGTGACCGTGACCTCGCTGAAAGTTCATCCACGATTCACTCTTTCGTCCACCAGATCACCGCAGTGCGCCGGACCGCGGAGTGCACCAGCCTGCCAGAGGTGTCCCGGCGCAACACACGTGAGAAGAAATCGATGACCGGCGAGAGGTCCTCGAGTCCCGGGTAGTGCAGCGTTACCCAGTGGCGGGCCGCTTCTTCGGCTGACTCGTAGGTGGCTTCCCAGATGGCGGGATATATCCGGACATTCGCATAGATCCCCTCGTCATGGAGGATATTCAGGGGGAACTGGTAGTCGGGATACCCCTTCTTCAGGACCCCGTATTCCCCGAACACGGCGCGGTACAGCGCCATCTCCTCCGGGCCTCTCCACTCTCCCGCGTGCCAGAAGAGGTAGACGGAGCGTTTCGCAGCCGCATCGAGTTTCAGTAGCGCAGCCTTCAGGTCATAAAAGCCAAGGGAAAACGCTGCGATAGCAACTTCATGGGGCCAGATATCCTGCCCGATGAGGGTATCCTCCCAGCGCTTCTGCACGCAGGAGTAATTTGTCCTTCCCTCGGCAACCATCCGCTCTCGCAGTATCCCGAGCATGCCCCCTGATGCATCGAGTGCCGTCACGTGTGCGACACGCGCAGCAATGGGGACCGCAAGCCTTCCTGTCCCGGCACCCATGTCGAGGACAGTATCTGACGGCTGCAAATCGAGGCGCTCAAGGTCCCGCAGAGTTGCGCTCCGTTCCTCCCTCGTGTTCCTGTGATACGAAGCGGCCTTCTTGTCCCACACCGATGCAGGCTCCTCGTCTTTGGCGGTCCTGCCTGGGGAGCTTATGTGGATCGCCTTCCACAGTTCGTTCCAGTCGATGATCCGATGCATGCGAATACCTCTGCATCACAATAGTATATGCTCTTGGTGTCAGGCGAGGGAGATGCAGACACAGGGCAGAAGCGAGGTTATTGGAATCGACAATATCGTGAATCGATCCGCATAATACAGATCTAATTCTTCGGAAACAATCTTCACAATCAACAGGCATCAAGAAACGGATGTGCACGCCAAATTCAGTGGAAGTGTCTGTTCGAAGAAAGGGGTAAAAGGACACATTCTCTCTCCACTCTCTACAGCGTAAGATTTCATAGGTTCGGGTTATGTGGAATACGAGTGAAAGAAAAAATAGTATGAGATAGAATTGACCGTCAGCTTTTTTATAAGCCTTGATAAACGCCTTCTAAGAATGTTTCGCGGTTCGATCTCCCTATCAGGCGGTGTGGATTGACCTTCTCTGCCGAGCAGCTTGACGCACTACAGGAACTCACCAATATTGGAGCCGCTCACGCGGCAACCGCACTCTCGCAGATGCTCGGGTGTGAGATCGGCATGAGCGTGCCTGAGATTAATATCGTTGATATTGGCAAGGTGGGGACGATTCTCGGCGAGGAGGTCTCCACCATGGTACTCTTCCAGCTCCAGGGAGACATCCCCGAAGGGGGTTTTTTAATCCTTCAGTTCTCCGATGGCTCGGCGGTCAGGACCGCGAGTATGATGTGCGGGCTACCCGACACAGACCGTCCTCTTGGTGATTTGGACCAGAGCGCACTTCTTGAGACCGGAAATATCATGATCTCCTCCTTCCTCTGTGCATCGTCCGAACTCCTCGGGATCATGCTGCTCCCGTCACCCCCGGTCCTTGTGATTGATATCGCACACGCAATCATCGAGTCCCTGATTGCACAGATGAGGGTTGACGCTGACGATGTCATTGTCTTCCAAATCACGCTCAAATCTGAACAGCACGGGATCTCTGGAAACATTCTCATTTTTCTTGACGAACCCTCCCTCCAGAAAATATCCCGCATGCTGGAGAAGATACTCTCTCCCTCATGAATGATTCATACATGTTTCCCCCTCTGGCACACGCCTGAATGCCGGAAAAGTTCAAATCCAAGAGGGGATTCAGGAATATATGATGATCCCGGAATCTTTCGCAGTAGAACTTGTTCCCTGGAAAGAAGCAGTGGCGCTCTCAAAGGACCTCGGCGAGTGCATCAGGGGGAAGTATCATCCGGACCTTGTCATTGCAATCGGCAGGGGCGGCTACGTTCCCGGGCGGGTGGTGTGCGACTCCCTGCTGATCACGACGCTTACCAGTATCAAGATCGAGCACTGGGGTGAGGCAGCCAATTGCTACGGCGAAGCGCACATCCGCTACCCGCTTTCGGTCGATGTAGAGGGGCAGGACCTTCTCGTCGTCGATGACGTGACTGATACCGGAAAGACGCTGATTGCGGCAATTGAATATCTGCAGTCGCTTCGGCCCGGGAGTATAAAGACCGGCGTGCTCCATCATAAGACCACCTCCACGTTCATTCCGGACTTTTACGCGAAAATGGTCCCCGAATGGCACTGGATCGTGTATCCCTGGGCTTTGCACGAAGACCTGGTGGGGTTCGTGGAGAAGGTGATGACCGGAAGATCGGCAACTCCCGGAAAGATCCGGTCGACACTCAATAAAAGGTATCACATGAGGCCTGGAATGGATGACGTGGTCTTTGCGGCCAGGGAACTGGTAGAGAGAGGAATAGCCGAGGAGACCGGGGATGGCTACAGGCTGAAAAACATCCTTTAATCCTTTTCTCTATCCGTGAGCGACTCTCGGTGTTCCGGATTGCCCACTCCTAATTTTTTCTCCTCGTCCCAGCCAACAGTCCTGTGCGCTCAACCCCCGTTCAGGCAGAGGTCCAGTGCCCCGCTCTCGAACATCTCCGCAAAAATTGCTTCAGGATCATCGGTCTCTGGCGGGACATACGTGCGTGGCCGGGTACCCAGGATGCGCCTCATGGCAGCTTTCACATCCTTGGGGCGATATCTGACAAGTTCCCGCTGAACGGATTTCTGGACCGGTCTTGCATGGAAGAAGCGGTGGCATTCCGGGCAGAGTATAAGCAATTCTTTCTGCATATCAGGACGATCACCTTCCGCACCGGTGCGGGGATCTATCACGTGCATCTCGAGGAGCGAAAGGGGGTATGTCTCTCCGCAATGCTCGCACGCCCCGCCTGCAGCAAGTTTCAGCAGCCTCGATTTGACGGGATGAACGTGTAGGAATTCCTGGAGATCCATGACTTTTTCGCCCCAATCTACTCTTCTTCCAGCTGGCGGCGTGCATCCTTCAACTGTGCAATCGCCTCTCCTGAAACCGTGGGATACGCAAGGTCAAGGGATTGTATTCGCGTGGTGATGATGTCTGCAATCAGGGTGCGTGCGACCCACTTGTGGTCTGCGGGGATGATGTACCAGGGGGCTTCCTCCGTGCTGGTCATGGTAAGTGCATCCTCATACGCTTCCTGATAGGTACCCCAGAACTTCCTTTCTTCAAGGTCTGAGAGGGAGAACTTCCATAACTTCTCCGCATCTTCGAGTCGGTCCAGGAGTCGTTTCTTTTGTTCGTCTTCAGAAATATGGAGGTAAAACTTGAGGATCACAGTGCCATTCCGTATAAGGTGCCGCTCGAACGCGTTGATATCCTCGTAACGGGCGTTCCAGAACTTCTTCCCCCGTTTCCCGGGAGGAAGGTTGACCAGCCGCTCCGGGTGTACCTTTACCACCAGGACGTCCTCGTAATAGGAGCGGTTGAAGATGCCTATCTCCCCGCGGTTTGGGAGGGCTCTCCAGTACCTCCAGAGGAACGTGTGGTCGAGCTCCTCGTCGGTGGGGACCCGGAAGCTGTGCACCTTGCACCCCTGGGGATTCACCCCGGACATCACGTGCTTGATGGTGCCGTCTTTCCCCGCGGTGTCCATCCCCTGGAGGATGATAAGGACCGAATAGATATTGCTCGCCCACAGGAGTTCCTGCGCAGATGCGAGCTGCGCCCGGTTCTCTTCGAGGATCTCCATGGCACGCTCTTTCACCGCTTCTTTTCCTGCCTCCTTCAGGGCATCGTTCTGGGCCCAGCCGGTATAGTACTCGCCAAGCCTGACCTTCATTCCTGGTTTGACCTGGATGCGCTTGAGATACCGTTCGTTTATCACCTGTGTTCATCCCCTGCGTGACATCTCGCTGGTGCAGCATTTACTCTCTTTGCAGGGCGAACCTTTATCACTTGGCATACAGTTGGGAGAAATTGTGACGGTCGTTGTGGAGGAGGAATTTTCACAAGAAGATCGCAAATAGTGAGGTAATACCTATGATTCACGGTTTTTTTCACAAATTTGTCGTGGCCGTTGTCTGGGAGTCATTTATTTACCAGAGGAAAACGGTAGTCTGGTTGTACGGGTGAGTGGCCGGTCTCATGAGAAGAGTGAGGTGGCCGCCGGGGGACGAAAGGACCATGCGGGTCGTCATTGCACTGGGCGGAAATGCCCTCCTGAGGAGGGGCGAACCAATGACTGCGGAGGTGCAGCGAGGGAACGTGAGTGTTGCGGCAAGGCTGATTGCCCCACTGGCAGGTGACCACGAACTCGTCATCACCCACGGGAACGGTCCCCAGGTGGGGCTCCTTGCGCTCCAGGCAGCCTGTTACCGGCCCGTGGAGCCGTATCCCCTTGATGTCCTCGATGCACAGACCGAGGGCATGATCGGCTACATGATCGAGCAGGAACTGGCGAGCAACCTGCCCGCATCGCAACCGTGCGCCACGATCCTCACCATGGTCGAGGTCGAGCCGGACGATCATGCGTTTCTCCACCCCACCAAATTCGTGGGCCCTGTTTACAGCGAGGATGAGAAGGAGCAGGTATCGCGGGAGAAGGGCTGGACCTTTCGAAGGGACGGAAATGCCTGGCGAAGAGTCGTGCCTTCACCCCTTCCCCGGAGGATCGTGGAGATCCAGCCGATCAGGTGGCTTCTTTCCCATGGTGCGATTGTCATCTGCGCAGGCGGAGGGGGTATTCCTGTTATCGCGGCCCCCGGCGGGAGGCGGGTGCTCGCAGGAGTCGAGGCAGTGATTGACAAGGACCGCGCAAGTGCGCTGCTGGCAGAGGAACTCAAAGCGGATCTCCTTGTGATGGCAACTGACGTGGAGGGTGTGTTCCTTGACTGGAATACCCCTTCGGCGCGCCTCATCCATTCCACGAACCCGGCAAGGCTCCGGAAGCATCACTTTGCGGCGGGATCCATGGGCCCGAAGGTGGAGGCGGCGTGCAGTTTTGTTGACGCGACGGGGAGCCGGGCAGCGATTGGGGCGCTCTCCGATATCAGGGGACTGGTCCTTGGGGATGCAGGGACCCAGGTGTCTGCGGCAGGGTCAGGAGAGACTGAGGCATAGGCATGTCGGAATTCGGGGTATATTCGGAAGTCGGAAGGCTGCGGAAGGTGCTCGTCCACAGGCCGGACCTGAGCGCAAGGAGGCTCACACCGGGGAACCACCAGGACCTCCTCTTTGACGACGTCCTCTGGGTGGAGAGGGCGATGGAGGAGCACGATGCCTTTGTGCGGGTACTCGAAGAGGAGGGGGTCCGGGTGTATCGTCTCGCCTCACTCCTTGCGGACGTGCTCGCAGGCAAAGAGGCCCGGAGGTGGGTGATCGAGAGGGCCGTACACCCGATGACAGTCGGGCGTTCCGCGTGCGGGTCGGTGAGGGCGTGCCTCATGGAAATGGAGCCCGGCGCACTGGCAGAGCACCTCATCGGGGGACTCACACGGAGCGAGCTCGAGTGTATCTATCTCGAGGGGATGACCAGATCGTCACTCCAGGTCGCGGCATCGGACCCCGACTCCTTCATCCTCCCCCCGCTCCCGAACACCCTGTACACCCGCGACACTTCTTCGTGGATATGCGGGGGGTTCACACTGAACCCCATGTTCTGGCCGGCACGAAGGGCCGAGGTGGTTAACACCGCGGCAATCTATCGCTTCCACCCGCTCTTCTCAAATGGCGGTATCCGGACGTGGTACTCTTGTCTCGATCACGGGAATGCCGCGCCTCCTGCGTCATCCGCAACAGCCTCGATGGAAGGGGGGGATATCATGCCAATCGGCAGGGATACGCTCCTTGTCGGGATGGGCGAGAGGACGGGAGGGCCCATGGTCGAAGAGCTTGCCCGGGTGCTTCTTATGTCAGGCGCGGTGGAGAGGATCATCGTAGCCCAGATGAGCCACGATCGGGCGCACATGCACCTTGACACGGTCTGTACCATGCTTGACGAGAGTACGGTCACGGTATTCCCGAAGGTCGTCGAAAAAATCAGGGCATTCTCCATCCGCCCCGGGGAAGGGGAAAGGATCTTCGAGGTGACCCGCGAGGAGGACTTCCTCGGGGCAGTCGCCGACGCCCTCGGAGTCGGGCGTCTCCTGGTCATTCCCACCGGCGGCGATGAGTACCAGGCCGCACGGGAGCAGTGGGACGACGGCAACAATGTCCTTGCAATCGCGCCCGGCCGGGTGGTGGCGTATGACAGGAATACCTGCACGAACCGGAACTTCGAGAAGGCCGGGATCGATGTCATCGAGATTGCGGGATCAGAGCTCTCGAGGGGACGCGGAGGCGGGCACTGCCTGACCTGCCCCCTCAAGAGAGACCCGATCTGACTCCTGAAATCACTCCCCGGCATCTTTGATCTCATTGCTTTTTCATCACGGGTGACAGACACTTCTCCAGAGAACGATGACTCCCGTGCTTCTCCCGCTGTTTCAGAAGCGGATTTTTGATCGACGGCAGGAACTGGAGGCAGTGAGGGAGTACCCGGTGGANNGGAGAAGCTCGCTGATATTATAGGGGAGGTGGGGTTCTCATGCACCTACTGTGCAAGGTGCTGCACGAGGGCATTCAACGGCCACGTCCTCCTCCTCGACGAAGACGCGGCGAGGATCCGCTCGATCGATCCCACCGCCCTCGAGCCGCAGCCGGAGTATGATCTCTGCGATCAGTACGGGACGTTCTACGTGTCAGGATACACTCTCAGGGC
>DUGV01000082.1 GCA_013331225.1 Methanolinea sp. | reverse complement strand
GACATCAAGACCATGCAGGCCGTGATCTCCCGGTCCGATGTGGCCCGCCTCCTCGATCGCTGGCCAGTCGATGTGTTCGACATCAGCGACGTGATGAAGACCGCCGGCAGCCCCTCGCCGGTTGGGAAGGCATGGATCACCCGCTCGGGGAGGGCCGTGATGTACACCATCAGCGGCATGAAGTACATCTCTCCTCTCGCCCAGGTGCGGGGTGCTATCACCGGGGAGCGGAAGTATGCAAATGTCTCGATCCTGCGAGATGTTGCCGGGGCCGGCCCGGTCCTCTCCTCCTCCTCTCCGGCAGAGGTGGCGGCATGACAGGGAAACGCAGTGTGTACGACGTGATCCCCACCCGCGACCTTGACAAGATGTGCCGGCTCCAGGAGGAGGCAGTTGAGCTGGAGAATCAGGCGTTCATTCTCCAGGCAAGGGCACAGGAGATCAGGACCAAGGCCGAGGACATCGTAACCGCCTACCGCATCCGGATGGAAAAGCGCGGCTGGGGTGCATGTCGGGCCGAGGCCGAGGCCGAGAATATGCGGTCATGGTACTGCGACCCGCTCCCAGGCCAGAGGGTGCAGGCATGAGGATTACCCTGCAGGGCGGGGAAACCCTCACCCTTCCCGGGTGTCTGGCCCGCTTCGGCACCCAGCTCGGAGTAATCGGTCCCAGCTGTGAGCTTACCCACCTGATCAGGGGCGGGAGGCTCTGGAAGGTCACCGGTCCCGCCGGCTGCACGCGCGAGCATGTCGGCGTTATCGACCGGGTGGAGGTGTGAACCATGCCAGAAGATCAACGTATCACCGTGAAAAAGATCCTGGAGGGCTCCCCCTTTCAGGACAGCATAGAGATCGGGACGCCGGGAAAGGGCGGCGCGATCAAGATATACGGCGACTTCGCCGATCCGGCCGGCTTCGAGGC
Organism: Methanolinea sp.; assembly: GCA_013331225.1. Lineage (GTDB taxonomy): Archaea > Halobacteriota > Methanomicrobia > Methanomicrobiales > Methanospirillaceae > Methanolinea_A > Methanolinea_A sp11423u. The sequence continues at coordinate 2,855 of DUGV01000082.1, read as the reverse complement.
CAGGATCCGCGAGGCGGTCCGGCTGCGGAAGATCGCGAGCGACATGATGGGAGGGGTATAATGTCCCCTCACGACCTCCCCTTCCCCGATGTCGCCGATTGGGTCCGGGACCACTGCGACCCGGCCCGGTCCCGGTGCCTCTGCGGGCGCGACCTGCGAGGAGACCAGGTGCACGGCTACCCGCATGATGCCGGCTGGGAGACCGACACCGGCCGGATGTGGCTTTTCGTCCACTGCCCAGGCTGCGGCTACGAGATGGCGATCTGGAAGCTCGGCGTACCTCGAGATCGGGATTTCAGGACCAGGACCGAGATCCTGCCGGCCGAGGGGGTACGGGCATGAAGCGCGAGGTCCTCACTGATGAGGCCGGCGAGGTGATCGGGATTGCGTACACCCTCGACGACCAGGAGCACGACGGGGAAGCACTCTTCGACGAGCTCACCCGTCTGCTGGGGGGAGACCGATGAGCGGCGACACCCTCACCGACTTTTTCGGCGATGTGATCCACTCTTACACACGGGCCGATGCAATCCGCGACGGGGTCCTTGTCGAACTGCCGGCGAAGATCTGCCAGGAGGCCGGGATCGTGGTACCGGTCGCCGTGACCTCCGGAGTCTGGTCCCTGGTCGCACCGGGTAATATCGACGAGATGCCATGCCAGAGCGTTGAGGGCCGGATGTGGGATCTCCTCTGGATGTTCACCTGCACCGCGAGGGCGTCCAAAGGGATGCGCCGCTCGACTATTCATTTCAAGTGTGCCTTCATCGTCTCCAGGGCTGCTCCCGGCGGGGTAGTCCTCACCGAGACCAGGACCGAAACCCTCCGGGCAGCCTGCGGGCCGGGTGATGACGGAGAGCCAGTGATCACTATTATGCTCCCTGGGGAGGACTGATCACGATAGACATTGCCATGCCAGGAGGACCAGCCATTCCCTCACCCACTTTTTACACCACCGAAGAGGTTGCCGATCTGCTCAAGGTGCACGTAAAGACGATCCGCGAGATGATCAAGTCCAAGCGCCTCGCGGCGGTCAAGGTCGGCCAGGAGTACCGGATCACCGATGAGCAGATCCGGCAGTACATCGAAGAGAATAAGACCGCGTGACCGGGGATCCCGGCGTCGAACCACCATGACACAACGGGGAGACAACGCCGGCCGGCCCGGTCGTATAGTGATAGGATCGGCCTTGTCATTACTCTTTTTCCTCTGTCCATGGCTGGTTTTTCCGGGCGGCCCTTCGGGCTCCCCCACTGCTCGCTGTTGCTCGCTGCGAGGGGTCGCCCTCCGGGTGAGTTGATCGGGGTCCGCTCTCGCTTCGCTCCGGCGACGCACTCAGCCTCTCGGCCTCGTTAGCGGCCTCCGCTTCGCTGGTGGGACCGGGTCGGGAGCCATCGACGGCCGGCAGGCTTGACTCTCCCGGCCGGTCGCTCCGCTCTTGCTTCGCTTCCTCCGTCCGGAAGGTCAACCGGCCGGCCTGGATCAGGACCAGCCCCCTACAAACCGCCTGCTCTGGCGACGAGCGGAGGGACGAGCACCGGCGCCTCCCGACCGGAGGGGAGTCCATCACATGACCCGGCGACGCATCAGCGGAGCCGACCGGGGCCGCAGCGGCCCGAGCGACCGGGAGGGAGCGAGTCACCGAGCGTCACCCCGGCCCCAGGAAGCAGCGACGAGCACGGCGCGGGGAGCACGGTGCGAGGAGCGGGAAGAGTGCAGCCTCCGGCGAGGAGTTCACGACGAAGCCGGGGGCGTCAGAGGACCAGGACAAGGAAGAGAAGCCAGGGGCACGATGCGAGTTGCAGCGGAGTGGAGGAGCACCGGACCAAAGGGAGGAGCGGACGGAGACGGAGTGGAAGGAGCATGGTGTCCCGTCATGCCGGTGGAAACAACCGCTTGGTATCGTTCCAGAACCAGATGGTCGCCATTTGCAGGACGCCGACCGCGAAGAGACCGAGGACTACGGATACGGGAGTAATTCCCGATTCGTAAATACTATTGAGCATTGCCTGCAGAAAGAGGGCAATTAAGGATCCTGCAACGATCACTGCAATCGCAAGCCGCAACATGATCTCTCCTGCTCCTGGATTAAGAAAAAATTTCCGGCTCGCCCCTGTGGTCCCATCCCTCCTGCGATAAGGTTCTGACCAGAGGGAGGAACCGCACGGGGCAGGGGACCCGTGCTGCAGGAGGAGGGGCGCCGGGGTGGAGGCCCCGCCCCTTCGGCGTGGGAGGGGCGGGGTCGGGGGTAGGGGTCGGTCGCAGGGGCGAGAATATTCGTGATACCTCCACCTATCAACAGAGCGCAAGTCTCACCGGGTTGAGACGCATCACTCCTCCAACTCCCACTGCGATACCCGTTCCCGGCAATCAGGGTCAGGGAGATAGTTCCCACGCGCTATCATGGCATGGAGTGCTTTCACCAGATCCTGGCGCGAGAGGAGACGACGGTCATGGATGAGGTCCAGGATCCACAGGACACCATGGACAGGAACCCCCGCGCCTTCGCAGAGTGCCCGGAGCCGCCTGTCGCCCGTGAGCACGATACAGTCCTTGCGGGTAGTTGCATGGATGAATAGCGACAGGTCCACGGGCTTGATTCACTTGTGCCCAGTGCTGATACGGAACAACTCTAGGACCTCCGCATCAGAAAGAGATACTACGAAAAGACCGGACCTGACAAGCGCGTCGGTGTCAACCGCCTTCCATTCGGCCAGGATCAAGTCGGTCGTACACCAGGAGCAGTGAAGGTCCCACAGCACACTTAGCACGTGTCCGTCGTAGAGAGAGAAGAGGACGCTGGAATCGAGGAGGTATCGCGGGGAATCCTCATGCACAGTCTACACACCCGCAGACAG
>DUGV01000081.1 GCA_013331225.1 Methanolinea sp. | reverse complement strand
CTCGATAAGGGCCTGCTGGCAGTAGCCGTTGATATGGTTGCGCCATGCCTCGGACTGGCGGCCGATCAGGTATTCGCGGGCGTATTCCGGCGTCGCTGCGATCACCCGTGCGTCAAAGGAGAGCGGAGCGCGGCACGCAAACTCGATCGTGAGCGCGCTTGCAGCGTATGCGGCAGATACCGAATCAATCTTCTCCACTCTGCCCGAGAACGGGAGCGTGGTAAAATAGAGGCTGATCTCGTCGGAGAACGTATACGCAAAGTCCGGGTTAAGGCCGCTTTCGGAGACGAGCCTTTGAGAGACCCGTGTCATACTCTCGTGAAATGATGCGTCAAACGGCTTTTCAAAGCCCATGCTTCGTGAAAGGCGGTGAAAGGAACGCCCGTCCAGCCGGACAAAGATCGGGGGGATGATTCCCAGATTGCTGAACAACTCGCGGCTATCTCTATTCATTCGGCTGAAATCAGGCATGGACGGCGAGAACGGAGGCAGCCTCGCCGGTTTACTCTTTCTTCTGTGTCTTAAACAGTCCTGCAATGTGGCGGATAAGCACGATATCGCCGATGCTCTTTATGGCACGGAACGGTATCTGCATACCCTTGTATCCCTTAATCTCCCCTATCTCGGGATTAAGGTTGCCGACGGCCAGAGATTCGATCTTCTTTGCGTCAACATCGACCACGACATCATCGACGTTGCCGACATACACAGCCTTGTCGGTATAGACGCTCAGTCCGAACAGTTCAGTGATCTGCGTTCTCATCGGTATCCTGTGAAGGTATATACTATAAACGTAAAAAGATACTCCTTTTTATGGTCGCCTCAATACAGATCGGAAAAATAGCCGGTATACCTGTCCGTCTGCACTTTACCTTCCTCCTGGTGATTCCGTTGTTTGCGTGGATCATCGGCAGCCAGATCGTGCTCACCACCGAGCTGCTGGCAATGCTCTTTGGCGTACCCATCGATCTGACCCTGATTCCGGAAGGGTGGATGCCATATATTCTCGGGACCATCGTCGCGCTCGGCCTTTTTGTCGGCGTTTTTATTCACGAAATGGCCCATTCGCTCCTTGCAAAGTCAAAGGGCATCAAGATAAACAGCATCACTCTTTTGATCCTCGGGGGTGTCTCGTCGATGGAGGAGACTATCCCGGATCCACGGGTGGAGCTGCCCATGGCGCTTGCGGGTCCACTGACAAGCCTTGCTCTCGGGATCATCTCGGTTGCGCTTCTCTTTGTCAGCGATGCGCTCATTTCGGATCCGGCGATCGCCGGGGTCATGGTCTTTATCTGGGGGTACCTGGGCCTGCTCAACGTCATGCTCTTTGGGTTCAACCTGCTGCCCGCGTTCCCGATGGACGGTGGAAGAGTGCTTCGTGCGTGGCTCGCAAGAAGAATGCCTCTTTATAAGGCAACCCGCATCGCCGCGGACGTCGGCCGCGTGTTTGCGGTGCTCTTCGGGATCGTCGGGTTCCTGCTCTTCAACCCGATTCTCATCATCATCGCGTTCTTCATCTATATCGGGGCCGGGCAGGAGTCTACGGCGATTAAGTACAACTTCCTGCTAAAAGACGTGAATGTGGGCGATATTATGGAACGGCAGGTGATGACCGTCCCGCCGACCATGCCGGTCAGGGAGGTGATCGATCTCATGTACTCCACCAAGCACCTCGGGTTTCCGGTTGTGGATCGTGGGTTCGTCGTGGGGATGATCACCCTGGCCGACGTGCACAAGGTCCCTCCCCTGGACAGGGAAGCGATGCAGGCAAGGGACATCATGACACGCGAGGTGATTGCACTGGCCCCCGGGTCGCCTGTGATCGAAGGGCTGCGGCTGATGTCCCGCTATAATATCGGCCGGATCCCCGTGATGGAACATGACCATCTGGTCGGCATCATCACCCGGACAGATATCCTGAAGGTCATCGAGCTGAAGGAGATTTAAAAGAGAAGGAGAGGCAGGGATCGACAGGGGTCGGCCCGGCGACAGCCCGGAACTCCGCAAGGTTGGAGAAGGGTCTCTTTGCTGCGATCTGCCCTGCCCTCTTCCTCCCCACGCCAGGGACCCAGGCAAGCGTTGCAACCGGCAACAGGTTCACCTCAATCGGGACGGGGAGCCCGGTCAGGGATCTCATCCCATGGTCAACCACTACCGTGTCGAGGAGAGTTCGTTGAGGGACGCGGAGCGGGATCCCCACGAGTATCGGGTACGAGCCCATCTGCCGGCCAAAAGACGTGGCGCCCTCCTCCTCCATCACCACCGAGCGAAGGATCGTCCCTGTGGGAAACACCTTTGCGAGCATGGGAAGGTCAAACTCTTTCCTGACAAGGTCCTTGAACTTCGCGAACAGCCCCTTGTGGACCCCGAGCGCGTTCTCCGAGAATGCCCGCGTTCCCTCAAATGGCATCAGCTGCCGAATATTCACCCTGCGGACAAGGTATCCTGATGCAAGCACCGCTGCCAGGAACTCCCTGTCAAGGTCAAAGGTCAGCGGGGTCTCCCCGGCAAGCCCTGCGATGAAGTTGAGCCCCGGCAGGAGCTCGGGGATTCCGTCCTCGCGTCTCCCGCCAGCCTCGTTGACGATCCGGATCGCATCCATCACCTGGTCCGGACCGNNCCGGGTCCGCGGTCTCCATCCCGAAGGCCGCAACGTCCCCCGGGGTATGGTAGGCCACGATCGCGTCAAGAGCCGCCCTGCTCTCCTCCGGGTGCCGTGCAATAGTCCCCGGGTTGGCATTGTCGATGTGGAGGGTGAGGAGATCAGGCGCCGCTTCCCTGACCGCGGAGAAGAGTTCCTCCAACCTCCCGGGGACAGGCGTCGGGTACTCTTCTGCCGTCGATGACCCGTAGACCAGGATATCCGGCTGCCTCCCGAGGCGAAAATGCAACCCGCCGGCCCTGTGAAGGGCGTCGATCTCGGCAGCAACCCCATCGATTGAGCGGAATGCGGGCGGCCCGTAGAACGGCTCGGTGCAGAAGGAACACCCCCCCGAGTGTGCCCGGGAACATCCCCGTGCCGTCTCGATCTCGCACATGACCCACGGGAAGGAGGGATGATCCCTGATGATCGCGGCACCGGCAACCGCCCATGGGTCCTCGCGGCGGTAGTTAAATGAACCGTGGGTCTTTCCCTCGCGGAGGAATGAGTCGAGGGCGGAGGCGGGAGATCCTGTGAGGAGGTGGCCGAATCCCGAGACCGCATCTTTCACTGCCCGCTGCCCTCCTCCGGAGGAGTACCCGAATCCGATGGGGCCCGCCAGGAGTTTTTCGGGACCACGTATCTGTGTACCTATCAGCCGGATCTCAGTCAGCGTGGCGGGCGTCCCCCCAAGGTACTTCCCGGGAACAGTCACGCCGGCAATCATCACCACCAGGTCCGCGGCGTGCATCCTGTGAATGAGGGCGGGGTCCTTCCGTACCTGGTCGATGGTCAGGTATCCTGCCGAATATCCATGCGCGAAGAGGGTTCCTGCAACGGTCCTTACATAAGGCGAGATATAGGGAGGAACTCCGAGGCACGCCGGTTCATCGACATAGCCGTCCAGGATGAACGCGGACTTCCCAGTCATGGTTCGATCAGGGAGAGGAGCNNAGCCTTCCGGCCCAGTACAGCTTCCCCCTCTTCATAGGATCGACGCGGGTGTCCTCAAGGTCGAACCCGAGGAGGGTGATGCCTGCGGCACCCAGGGAATGCGCGGCAAAGACCGCACGGTCTCCGTCGGTGAAACCGCCGAAGTTGTGCACGTGGGGAAGGGGGCGGCTCTGGGTGGTCCCGACAAGCGGGCCTGGAAACCTCGGCACCCAGTAACGGACGAGGGGAATGTTGTCACCGTGGGCGTGCACGACCACGATTGTCCCTTCCCTGTTCATATCCAAAAATTCGTCTGTCGCCCCGTCCAGGTCAGTGAAGATAACATCGGGGCGGATCCCGTGGGAAAGAAGGACAAGAGAGGCGGCATCGGCTGCAAGGACAGTTCCCCTCACCAGGGGGATCTCTTTTACAAGGCAGGGGGCATTTCCGCATACGCAGACGTCATGTCCCCGGCAGGTTTCTTCGAGCAGGTCGAGGTCGTCTCTCTCAAGGAGATCTTCAAGGATATCGGCCGCATCCTCGTCTTCTTTCCGATCGAAACCGAAATACTCGACGATCTCTTCGTAAATCGGTTCCCATTCATCAAAGTTCATTTCCGGCCTCTGCGTCCAGGCCTACGAGGCTGGTGAACTTCTTGAGGAGGGGATCCATGATCAGGCCGAGGAGTTCTTCCTTGTTCTTCACCCGCCGGAAATAGGAGAGGGGGATGGTTGCGGCGGCCATATTGGGGTGGCCCCCGGCATCGCCGATATCCCCAAATGCCTCTTCGAGGACATTCCCGATATGAAGCCGTATATCCCGGTTCCGTGAGGAGATGATGATGGCATCATCGGATATTCCATACACAAGCGCGGTGTTCACCCCCTCAAGGGAGATCAGGAGATCTGCTGCCTGAGGCAGGGAGTCGCGGTTCCGTACAAATCCGACATTCGCAAAGAGGTACCCGCTCCTGATTCGCCGGTTCCGGATGGCATTTCCGAGCACGTCAAGGGTTTCCTGCGAAAGAGAAGGGGACATGATCTGGTCGAGCAGGTCAGAGTCAGTGAGCGGGAGGAGAAACGCGGCGTTCGAGAGGTCCTGTGGGGTGACGTTCCGGCGGAAGTCCCTCGTATCGGAACGTATTCCATAGAAAAGGCCGGTGGCAACATTCTTGTCGACCGGGATATCGAGTTCCTGGAGGTACTGGGAGAGGATGCTTGCGGTGGCGCCGATCCCCGGCCTCACGTCGACGAACATCGCCCCCTCGAGGCCATGGCCGTCCTGGTGGTGGTCGATCACGATATGCACCCGCGTCCTTGGCGAGAGGGTGTTGTTCATCCCGGGCGCGGGGCAGTCGACGAGGGCAAGGTAGGTGCAGTCCTGAATGGTCTGGGGCTCCATCTTCTCCATCTTGATATCGAGGAGGTTGACCATTGTGCGGTTCTCCTGGTGCCCGATGATCCCGTCATAGAAGATCCGGCAGGCAAGCTTCTGGGGATTCGCGTTCCGGGCGATGGCTGCAAGGGCCATCGCGCTTCCGATCGCGTCAGGGTCGGGGTTCTTGTGCGTGATGATTCCAAGAGTCCCCTCCCACCCCGCAAGGAGATCGTGGAGGCGCTGCGAGAGCCGGCTGACATGGAGCCGGTTGATTTGATGGATTGCGGCCCTGGCCACCACCTGCTGCGGATAGAGGACGAAGTCTGCCCCTGCTNNAGCGTTCCTGCACCGATTGGGTCGAGCGCACGGGCCACGATGTGCACAAGCGGCAGTTTCTGGCGGAGCGTCCTGACTGCAGCGAGGTTCGAGTGGTGGTCCCCGGTGAGGACAAATGCGATCTCGAACATGGGGAGCCCGGAGAGGAACCCAGGGTCAGAGATATCCCGTATCATGGCGTCAACGTTCTGGTCCCGGAGCTCCTTTACCCGTCCCTCGTCGCGATCCAGCACAAGGACCCGGCCTTCTTTTCGCGACAGTTCCGTGGCCACGTGGTACCCCGTGCTCCCGCATCCGAGGACCGCATATTTCACCTTCTCTCCTGCCACATGTCCGCCCGCCTCTGGCATGCTACAATGTCACTCCTTGATGATATTAAGGTTACAACCTGAAACGGGGAGATTGCGCGTTGGAAACTGCCGCATGGGGGGGTTACTGGCAGAAAAATAAAAACATTTATACTCAATTCGGAACCATAAATATAGGCCGATCAGGCATGGGCTTGTAGCTTAGTTCGGAAGAGCGACGGACTCTTAATCCGTAGNNTCAAATCCCTTCAGGCCCGCTTTCTTTTTCTATTGTATCTGTTCATGCAGTGTTTTGATTTTTGGCCAAGCCATTCCATGAGATATCATGTACAAATCTCTATAAGATACCCAATCCCCTGAAATGATATGAACCGTTGTTCAGATACTCATTGGACCCGGCGGAATACCACGCTCCGGGCTGTTATTGTCTTAATCTGCGGTTTTTCTCTCCTGCTGGCACCGGCAGCCGCTGCCCCCATCACCGCATCCATCTCAACGAGCCCGTCAGACAATTATCAAATGAAGGCTTCAGGTTACGAGCAGGAGGGCATGGCGCTGATGGCCGTGCGTGACTGGAACGGACTTATCAATCTCACCAGCGAGGGTCTTTCAACCTATCCTGATGAGGCCGAACTGATGTGCCTGAAGGCGTATGCCCTCAGGAAGACCGGACATTTCCAGGAAGCCGTGGACCTTCTCAACGTGGCGATACCGCTTGACCCAAGGCCGGCACGGTATGCAAACAGGGGATACGCGTTCCTCGCGATGGGAAGGACTAATGAAGCACTGGAGGACGCAGAACAGGCCATCCTGCTCAATTCTTCTTATTCCTCGGGCCAAGGATTGAAAGCAGAAACTCTCCTTGCAATGGGGGACTTTCCTGCTGCACTTGCATCAGCCGATGCCGCCCTCGCCCTTGAGCCGGAAAACGCTCATTACTGGCACGTACGTGGAAACGCGCTCGCCGGTCTGGGTGACTGCAGCGGGGCTTTTGTATCGCTCGAATATTCCATTTCATTGAAAAACGAGTATGATTTACCGTGGCCCGGGCTTCCAAATGCGAGCACGGACCTCGCACGGGTGCGTTCTGCCTGTATGATGCCACAGGAAACACCCGCCCCGACACAAGCGGCACTTCCCGCCCTGATGGTGGTTGCTGCGTTGGTGGTCGCGGTTGCAGAAAAGCGAAAATAGGGAACGTGCAATTACAAACCTGTCTCCGGATTCTGAAGAGGAGATGTGGGTTGGAATGCCCGCTTCCTGAAACATATCTCGAGTATCTGTGACATTCAAAGATGAAGAAAACAAATTGGGCCAGGTCAAAGAGATCTGCCGGTTTTATGCTCCTATCTTCACCAGCATTTCTTCGAGGCTCGGGTAGTGGGACTCGATCCGTTCCACCGCTCCGCCGGCGTTCACGATCGCGTTCGAGAACCTTCCCATCTCCTCGACGCTCGTCGCCTTTGCCCGGAAATACCCCCCATCCATGACATACGATGAGAGGCCCTCGACCTTTCCGATGTCCCCGACAGTGAAGTACACAAAGTAGAAGATCGAGCCGAACATCTCCCGCAGCTCCTGCATTGTGCCGAGCGCGACACGCTTTCCCCTCCGGAGGATGAGGATCCTGTCGCAGATCGCCTCTACCTGGTAGAGGTTATGGGCCGAGAGGACGATCGTCTTGCCATGGTCCCGGAGGTCCCTGAGGAAGTCAACAATGTGCCGGGAGGTCATGGGGTCAAGCCCTGNNCGCGGCCTTCCGCTTCATCCCCTTCGAAAACTCCCCCATCTTCTTTCCGTTCGGCTCGAGCGCAAGCCATTCCAGGAGTTCGCGGCTGCGTGCGCGTATTGACGACCGGTCCATGCCGTAGATCTCCCCGAAGAATGAGAGGTATTCGTCCACCCTCATCGTCTCGTACAGGCGTGACTCTTCGGGGAGGTAGCCGATCATCTGTTTCATCCCGTCGGGACTGCGAAGGATATCGACTCCATCCATGACAAGTTCCCCGCTGGTGGGCTCGACGAGTCCCGCAAGGATCTTGAGAAGAGTGGTCTTTCCCGCCCCGTTGTGTCCTATGACCCCGAATATCTGCCCGCGATCAAGGTCGAAGCTGATGTGATCGAGTGCAGGGGTGGTGCCGTAGCACTTGGTGAGATTGCGGGCTTCGATCATGGATTCCTTGTCCAATCCTTTACAATTCCTCGACCTGCAAGGTATTATAGGTACTGAACCTACCATAAAAGAGGCACAACGCGTGAACGTTTCGCAGTTTCTCATACGGATCGGGACGCTTGCACGCTGGGAGGTAAGGCGGACTTTCGGGGTCATGGGAAAGAGCGTCCTCCCCATGGCAGTTGTCCTCTTTGTCCTTCTCGTGGCAGCGACCGGCTTTACCGCCGAGCGGGGCCTCCACCTCCAGGATGGGATCTACCTGATAGGCACAGACGACCGGTCCGTTGGTGAGATCCTCTCCGGAGACGAACGGTTCACCATCATTATCGGTGACGGAAACTCGCTTTTCCGGGACAGGGCTGGGTATGACGTCATCATCATCAGCGGGCAGGCGTATGTCCAGAACAACGATCGCGGGAGATCGGCGCTGAAGACGCTGCAGCGGGACTACCAGCAGTATCTTGATTCGGTATACAGTCTCCAGGAAGACCTCTTTGCCGCCTATCCTCTATGGATCGACCTGCAGGAGGTGAAGAGCGAACTCGACTTCTCCGCAACCCAGGCAGGGATGCAGATCTCTGTTGCACCCTCCTCGACCGCCGCGCCGGTCCCAGAAGGGCCTGTCGTGGATATCCCCGCACCAGAACCCGGCCTTGCACTCTCCACGGAAGAACTGCGTCAGGGGCTTCTCTTGTCCCAGGGCGAGCAGAGCCAGCTTTCCCGGTACTCTGACCTCATCGGGCCAGAGAGCCCGTTTGGGTCATTCAAGACCCCCTCGCAGCTCTCCCCACCTTTGCCATTCGATTCGATCATTCTCGTCTTCCTCTTCATCTTCCCCCTCTACTTCACCTCGCAGTTCTACATGATGAGCATCATGCAGGAGCGTCTGGAACGCAAAGGAGAAGTCCTCCTCTCGACCCCTGCAGGGGCGCCCGCAATCATCTTCGGAAAGGCTCTTCCCTATTTTTTCGGGATGCTTGCGATCTCGGCCGGGATCGCGCTCTGGCTCAATGCTTCCGTCTCAATCCTCCTTCCTCTCCTCCCTGTCATCCTCTTTTTCCTTGCAAATGCGCTGATCATCGGGATGGTCTCCAGGAGCTTCAAGGAACTCTCTTTCATCTCGATCTTCTTCTCGACCGTCGCAACATCCTACCTCTTCTTCCCCAGCATCTTCGCCAACGTCCATGTCATCAGCCTTGTCTCACCCCTGACCCTGATTGTCCTCACACTCCAGGGCGAGACTTATACAATCGGGCAATACCTCTTCTCCACCTCCCTCTTCTTCCTCACCAGTGCGGCCCTGTTCTACGTCGGCATCGCAAATTTCCGCGAGGAACGGCTCTTCTCCCAATCAGGTATTCTATCCCGGATAAGGGAGTTTGTGTCCAGCTCGCTCTCCAACCGTCATCCATGGGTCTCCCTTTTTGCGGTAAACACCCTGATGGTGCCGTTCGTCTTCATGGTCCAGATGCTCCTTCTCGTCCTCTTCTTCAACCTCCCCATGCCG
>DUGV01000037.1 GCA_013331225.1 Methanolinea sp. | reverse complement strand
GATGTCGTGTGAAGACGGCCTATGACGTGGGAGCTGCCGGGATTCACCGCCTTTTCCCCGCTCTCCGCGAATGTGTTGGTGCTCATGTATACATTGTTGCGGCCGGGAGGGAGGGAACTCTTCCCGCGGTGGTCGCAGGTCTGGTGGACCGCCCCGTCATTGGAGTTCCGGTCGGCACAGGATATGGGTACATGGGCAGGGGCAGGGCTGCGCTTGCCAGCATGCTCCAGTCGTGCTCGGTCATTGCAGTCGTCAACATCGACGCGGGCTTTGTGGCCGGGGCATTTGCAGCCCAGATTGCGAACATGGTGGGAGAGAGATGAAGCGCGGGTTTTACATTGGGAGGTTCCAGCCGTATCACAACGGTCACCAGTACATCCTTGAGAAGATCGCAAAGACTGCAGACGAGATCATCATCGGTGTCGGCAGCGCCCAGCTCTCGCACGAGCCTGCAAATCCGTTCACTGCGGGAGAGCGGGTGCTGATGATCACGCGGGCGCTCAAGCATATCGGCTGTCCGCTCTATGTCATCCCTATTGAGGATATCAGGCGCAATGCGCTCTGGGTTGCGCACGTGCGATCGATGGTCCCGCCGTTTTACACCGTGTACTCGGGCAATCCACTGGTGGTCCGCCTCTTTGAAGAGGAGGGAATACGTGTCGAGTCGCCGGCCATGTACGAGCGTGATTCACACAGCGGGACCGAGATCAGGAAAAGGATACTTGAAGATGGCGATTGGGAGAGCCTCGTCCCGGATGCGGTTGTGCAGGTGATTCGCGAGATTGACGGGGTAAGGAGGATCAGGCAGATAGCGAGGAGCGATGGGGACGGCAGGGAACCGTGGTGATATGGCATGCTCCGCAAGGTAAAAGACCTCTTCGGCAAGAAGGAAGCGCCTGTCGTGCAGGAGATCAGGCTGGATGATATCCCGGCCCTCATCTCAGATCATGAACCTGTGTGGGATGCGGAGCTTGTGCAGGCAGCATCCGTCTCTAGGAAGAAGATCCTCTCGACACGGGACCGTCTTCTGGCCGCTGTCCGGCGGCTTACCGAGAGCAAGAGGGATGCTGCGTTCCACCCGAAACTCGAAAAAATCGTGCAGAATTCCCTCCCCCAGTTCGAGAAAGCGATCATCTTTGCACTGAGCCGCCCACTGCCAGAGGGTGCAGATGAGTTCTACCAGGCCTGCACGGAATCCCTGAAAGGGTGCGTGAAAGGGCTTGCCGGGCCGGGACGATATCTCCGAAATGTCTTTCCTGAAGAGATGAAAGAGATCCGCGCACTTATCGACGAGTTCGGAAAAGAGGTCAATCTCCTTACCCCTATGGTGGCGCAGTCAAGGGCAAGGCGCGAGAAGGTCCGCGTCATCCTTGAGGCATATTCACGTGCCCGCGAGATGGAGACTGCACTGGACGGGCTTTCAAAGGAGATCCCGACCCTTGAAAAGGAGATCGGGGGGCTCAGAAGAAGGCGCGACGAGAACCAGGGCACCATTGAATCCTGTGATCGCCAGATGAAGGATGATCCTGCATTCAAGGAAGCCGGCGCTCTGGCGGAACGTTCGATGAAAGAGATGTCCGAAATCGGGCGGGAGCTCCAGGGAACATTCTCGACGCTTGTTCACGTGCTACGAAAAGCCGAAAAGATCACCCACCGGGCAGAGACGGAGAAGCTTGCCCGGGACATGAGAAGGGTGATCGATTTAGTCTCGTCAAAAGAGGTCCCCGCTGCTATGGATGTGGAACGGGAGGTTGGTGCCGTCCTGCCGATCGTGTCCAGCATGATTGCATCAGGGGAAGTACAGTTGAAGAACCAGGAAGAGAGGGACCTCTTCTTTTCCCCTGAAAAGATCCCCTGGATTCTCTCGAAAATGATTCGAGAGAGGGAAAAGGCAGGTGAGAGGGTTGCAATCGCAGAAGCACAACTGGCAGCTCACCCAATCCGGGTGCTGCGCGGGAAGGCAGAGGACGATTTGAGATCGATCNNGCCGAACTCAAGGAGAAGGAGCGGCAACTACAGGATCTCAAGGGAAGACAGAAGGAGATGGAGGCCGATTACCCCAGGCTTTCCCTGCAGATGGAAACGCATCTTTCTGCCCTGCTCGAGGGCACCTGGCATATTGCCACGGGATGACCGCTGCAGTTTCAGCAGCAGGGCATATCGTTGGTATAAACCTCTTATGTATCCGGAGAATTGCTGGCCAGGACCAACCCTTTGTGCCTGGTGAAGCCCCCTTTTTAAAGTTGTTTCCGGTTCAATGAAAGTTTTCCACCATGAGTGACGAGGACTTATGACATGCATTGCGCGATTGAATTACAATCCAATAGTTGTCAAGCCCCGTTGCACCCGTGTTTGTCCGGGACTGGAGGGTAGATATAGATCGGAAGTGAACACTGGAAAGGAGAATTCTGATGCCGGAAGACGAATACCGGGTCCTTGAGGTGCGCAAGGGGAAGGTTCCCTGCCTTCCCGGGAAGGAGGAGACGGTCGAGCATTGCAGGTTCTGCGTTCATTCCAGGTATTTCCGGGTGAAAGGGGAGTACGTGAAGTCACCAGCCCTCGCATACTGCCTCCGGCACCGCGACGCGAAAGAGGTTGACCTCAGCGCAGTTGAAGCCGTGAAATGCGGTGACAGGAGGGGGGAGGGCTACCGGAGCATGATGAGCATCATCGGGTGACGAAGGGATCATCCCGGCTGGTAGGGGTCAGCTTTTCCAGAACTCGTACCACCGCTTGCTCTGGAACGGGACACCCCGTATCTCCTTTGTCCATTCCACCTCGATGGTATGGTGTATCAGCCTTACCTCTTCTGCAAGGTTCGAGAGGCTCTCCTTCACATCGGTAATAGCCTTTTTGAGGTCATTATACTCCTCAAATGTCTTCGTCTGGGTGAAGCTGACAGGTGTCCCGTCTGTAAGCCTGGCATATCCAGCCTCTATGCATTCGAGAATGGCGCGATTTCTGTCAAGGCCGTGTTCCTTGCCGAATTTATCGACAAGGTCCATGGTATCCGGATCGATGGTGATTGATACCCGCATGGGCATGGTAGTACCTCCTCCACACTTCTTTCGCGAGTGAGTTTGTGTCTCCTCACTCAAATATCTCCCTGTCTGCAGCCGGGAGATCCAAACAGCCCGGTGCCAGGTAAAATCCAGCGCATTCTGTGAAAATCACTCGAAATAAGGCAGGATGAGGTCCATTCGCACGTGTTGAGAGAACATGGCTGCCAAATCCTCGTAAGGGTCACGCTCCGCTATCCGTGGTGCATAAGAGATCCCCCGTCTTGCATAAAGAAAACTAAGCAGCGCATTAACCGCGGACGCATTCGAGAACAGGCCATGTATGTATGTGCCGAAGGCCAGGCCATCGGGGGTAGCCGCTCCCTCACCAAAAAACGCTTCGACTGCCCCTGCCCGCTCTGTCATTCCCATGTGGATCTCGTAACCCGATACCTTTCCCATCATGGAGAGCACCGGTCCGACCGGACATGCATCGATGGTGACCTGCTCGGTCTTCTTCTCATAGCGGTCGAACCGAGTCACCACGTCAAGGATACCGATTCCCGGGTGGGTTCCCTGGCGAGACTCTATCCCCGAATCGATAACCTCCCGCCCGAGCATCTGGTACCCCCCGCATATACCAATAATTGGAGTGCCGCGCTTCCGCGCCCGCCGTACCTCCTCTGCTGTCCCTGAATCCCGGACCTCTGCGAGATCATCGACGGTATTCTTGGTCCCCGGCAGGATGATGCAGTCATAGTCGGCAAGGGGCGATCCCAGGGGGACATATTCCACACTCGCGTCTCTCTCAAGCGCCTCAAAGTCGCTGAAATTGGAGATCCGGGGGAGTCTGATGATGGCAATTCTGACGGGGTGATTAAGCGACTTTTTCTCCGCGATCGAGAGCGAGTCCTCGCTCGGGAGGTTCATGCCCGCGTATGGCAGCACCCCCAGCACAGGGACCCCGCAAATCTCCTCGATGATCTCTATTCCCTGCGAGAAGATCTCCGGGTCGCCCCGGAACTTGTTGATAATGATGCCCACCACCAGCGGGGAGATATCTTCTGGGAGGAGCCTGACTGTTCCATACACCTGTGCAAACACACCGCCCCTCTCAATATCGGCCACGAGAATGATGGGGTATTGCAATTCCCTCGCGAGGAGAATGTTTGCGATGTCCCTCTTGTAGAGGTTCATCTCTGCTGCACCGCCCGCTCCCTCCACCACCAGGTGGCCGAAGCGCTCTTCCAGGGTACGAGCGGCAGACACTGCTTTTTCAAGGAGAAATTCCGTCTCCAGGTAATACTCCCTGGCAGGGACGTCCTTGTATGGGTGGCCCATCAGCACCACCTGGGATGTTGCATCACCCTTTGGCTTGAGGAGGATTGGGTTCATCTCCGGAGCCGGCTCAATCCTGGCAGCAAAAGCCTGCATAGCCTGTGCAATTCCTATCTCGCACCCGTCACGCGTGACATAGGAGTTCAGGCTCATGTTCTGCGACTTGAACGGTGCCACGCTGATCCCCCTGTTGACAAGCACCCGGCAGAGTGCCGCCACCACCGTGCTCTTTCCTGCGTGAGAGGAGGTGCCAAGCACCATCAGAGACATGTGCATAAAATATGGATGGATTTAAATAAAGAGCATTCCTCTCACTGCGTTATGGAACTCTTGGACCCGGCGAGAGTGTTGCTGGCAAGCCGTTACCTGCTTCCGGGGGAGTCGCCCGAAGGGATGTGCGAGAGGGTGGCGCACGCGGTGGGGACCCAAAAAAAGCGTCAATTCCTCGAGATCATTGAGAGTTTACAATTTTTACCGAATTCCCCCACACTCATGAATGCGGGAACCCCAACAGGCCAGCTCTCCGCGTGCTTTGTCCTGCCGGTCGAGGATTCCATCCGCCAGATCTTCGCGGTTCTTGGGTACATGGCGCTCATCCACAAGAGCGGCGGCGGTACTGGTTTCTCCTTTTCACGCGTGCGGCCCCGGGGGGATTCCGTTGCCGGGACGGCGGGGGTGGCGAGCGGTCCCCTCTCATTCATCCGCGTGTATGACGAAGCCACAAACGCGCTCAGGCAGGGTGGAAAGCGCCGTGGCGCGAACATGGGTGTCCTTGCGAGCAGCCACCCTGACGTAATCGAGTTCATCCGGGCAAAGGAGGCTGGCGGGCTGCCAAATTTTAACCTCTCGGTCGGATTCGACGGTGCGTTCTTCGCCTGCATGGAGAGAAATCTCAGCTATCCGTTGGTGAACCCCCGGGACGGGTCGGTATGGGACGAGCTGGAACCAGGGGTTCTCTGGGACTTTATATCACGCTCGGCATGGAGGTGCGGCGATCCCGGCGTGCTCTTTCTTGACCGGATCAACGAGGCGAACACGGTCCCGGGCCTCGGAGAGATCGAGGCCACGAATCCCTGCGGGGAACAACCGCTCCTCCCATGGGAGAGCTGCAACCTGGGCAGCGTCAACCTCTCACGATGCGTGCGGAATGGTGATATTGACTGGGACGTCCTCTCCAGGACAGTGTGGCTGGCAGTGGAGTTCCTGGATGCGGTCATTGATGTGAACCGGTTCCCGGTTCCTCTCATCAGGGAACACACGCTCCTGACCAGGAAGATCGGGCTCGGCGTGATGGGATTTGCAGACCTGCTGATCCGGATGGGAATTCCCTACCAGTCGGATGAGGCCCTCTCGACGGCTGAACGGATCATGCGCTTCATACAGCACGAGTCCCATGAGGCATCACGCATGCTCGGGGAGGGGAAAGGTTCGTTCCCTGCAATAGACCAGAGCGTGTTCCGTGAGCCTATGAGAAATGCCACCGTGACCACCATCGCGCCCACGGGGTCACTGCACCTGATCGCCGGCACAAGCAGCGGGATCGAGCCGCTCTTCGCATGCGCCGGAGAGAGGATGATCGACAAAAAAGCCTTTCGCATCATGCACCCTGTCCTTCATACAATCCTCCGCGATCTTCCCCGGGGAAGGGATCTCCTGAATGAAGTGGAAAAGACGGGGAGTGTCCAGCACCTCGCAGTACCGGAGGAAATCCGCGAACTCTTCAGGAACGCCGCAGAGATCGATCCCGGGCATCATGTGAGGATGCAGGCCGCCTTCCAGAAGCACGTTGACAATGCCGTCTCCAAGACCGTGAATCTGTCCGAACTTACCACCCCCGAGGACATCTCCCGCATTTTCCTCCTCGCC
>DUGV01000131.1 GCA_013331225.1 Methanolinea sp. | reverse complement strand
CTTTCACCGGTGATGCGGACAGGAAACACACTCATCATGTAGTCATTCCCGGGCACATTTTTCCCGGGAATAATATCCCTGGAAGATATCATATCACCCTACAACCCGCTTCATTCCGGGTATCTCTTATCATCAGTGCATGACAAAATATCTGTGCGGAAACCCCGGAATGGTCATTTGATCACTCTTATATAATCCCGGACCGATCTTTCTTCCCCGCAAAGGAATGAATTCAATGATAACACAGGATATTGTCAGAAAACTCTGGGAGGAAGCAGGGAACGGGAATCTCGCCGTTTGGCCGGATGAAACGATAACCGTGGTGCCGCCCGATTATTCAGGCGAGACCGGCGGGAAAAAGCCGCTTGTCATCCTTAAGCCCATCGCACTGGTTAACAAATACGATTTCGTTGAATATGCCCTCAAGGACCCCGGACTGCTCAGCACGATCGAAGACCAGGTCCGGGCAACCGGCCTGAACATAACCCGGGCGCCGTAAGGGGAACCGCCTGGTATCGTGCCGGTTGTAATCCGGCATCCTGAACATAGTTATACGGGGTGGTATCCCTGCAGGTCACCTTCGAGCACGGCCCTTTGATACCCGCATTCCCTGTCGTACAGGCGGATCCTGGAAGAGTGACTAATCTGATCCGATTGTAAAAAAAGAGGGCTTAATTTAACTCTTCTTCAGCGAATCGATGCCGATGGTAAAGGGATCGGTAGTATCCATGTAGATCAGTTCAATCTCATCAGGAGAAATGAGAGTGCCGGTACTATACCCTCCATCGCGCTGGACCATGGAGATTGTTTTTCCATCGTGGCTGATTGCTCCGGCAAATACGGTGGACCATGCATATCCGCTCTGGTTGGAGAAGATAATCTCTCCCGAGAAGATACGGTCCTGCTGTCCGGTAACCCTCATGGTCATGATATCTCCGGAGACGTCATTGTAGCCTGTACCCTCGTCATATGCTTTCACGGAGCCGGTCCAGTTTCCGATCATTCCAGGAACGACGGCGGCTGCCGCATCGCTCTCCCGGGATACCGTTGTACATCCACAGATCAGTAATGCGGCAAGGAGAAGAATGCCCGCATATACTACGCCTTTCATGCTGTTCTGGTATATCCTGAAAAGAGATAAACAGGATCTATCGCGGCGGATGCATGAATTTAAAGAGCACTCATGAGTGGATAGTGTAAACGATCTTTCCGCACCTGAATATGGTAATCAGGCCGCCGCTCTGCGATACCACGACGCCGATTGACCGGGTGACCTGCGTGATGCCGGCGATCGACGAATGCCGCGACCCAAGCCCGCCGGGAAGGTGCACTTTGCTCATGTCAACCGTGATGTATCGGCCTGCAGCCTCGACAATACCCGATCCGGTGACGAGAAACGCCCCGTCCAGCTGGGCAAACTCCTTGATGTGTCCCCTGATCCCGATGTCCGTTATCTGCCGCTCTTCCTCCAGGTGACCATAGAACGGGTTTAAGACAAACTGTCTCGAATGGTTCAGGACGTTATTTGTATCGCCGACGACAAACGAGGTCCCGACCTGCTGACCTTCGCGGCCTTCCCTTGCGATCTCTACGGCGACCTGGATGACCGAATCAAGCACTTCCGGGGCGACATCCGTTCCCGAGCATATCGTCCGGAGTTCTTTTTGTGAGGGCATGTGTTCCGGCATTGATTTTACTCCCGGAGGGGAGGCCTTCCGGTTGCCGGGGGAATCCGGCAGCCCTCTCCTCCGCAGCATAATCCGCTGGATAAGACTTGCAATCACGACGACGATGACGGCAGTGACGATGATGATGAGGTAAAGCGGAGGCTCATCAGGCGGCGGACCGTTCGATGCCGGGACCGGACCCCCGGGCATCGTCGTCTTCAGGTCAAGGGTAATTCTCTTCGTGGTAGAGAGATTATCCGACTGGTTCGCGGTAATGGAGATGGTGAAGATGCCGGGGTCAGAATACTGGTGGGTCACCGGGAGATCAGGGTAATTTGAAACGCTTCCGTCATCCCAGTTGACATCCACCGAAGTAACAGAGGAGCCTGGTGTACCGGGATTGAGGTTCCCGTTCAGCGTCACATTCAGTCTGTCGGTCACCGGCTCAAGAAGGGTCAGGACCGGGGGACTCGCCATCATCCCGGGTCCGGATGGACCTGCAGGGGTCGTGGCTTTGGGTGTCGGCGGAAGAGTTCCGGGTATGACCGGAGCCTTCAGCGAAATGGTTTCGGTCACGGTGACGTTCTGGCCGTCGGACTGCAGGGCTGTCATGGAAATGGTGTAATTTCCCGGAGTGCTGTATGTATGCAGGGCCGGGAACTCGTGGTACTCAGGTGTGGTGTTGTCACCCCAGTCCCACATGACATCCGCAATGGTTACGTTATCCGAGCCCGGGGCTACGGTCCCGTACATGATGCAGGTCAGGTTCACGATCTCCGCGATGCCGGAAACGAGGTGGGGAGGGGGGGCAATCTCAACCGTGGTATTTTCCCGTTCAGATGTCCCCGTGGGAATTTGTGTGTCTGTGGGAACCTGTGTACCCGTGGGAGCCGGTGTTTCCGTAAGGGAGGTAGCAACCGTTACTGTTTCGCCTGGTGTCACGTTGACCGTAGTAGTATTTGCCAGGAACTCTGCGGCGACGATACCCGGCAGTACAAGTGCGATAACACAGAGTACCGCGGTTACCAGCCATAATCCCGAAGGTGTGCCATGTTCCTGACGCATAAATGACCCGGTCTTTTAAGTCAATAAATTATCGTGATGCATGTTCTTAAATATGGACGTTTATGCCCGCGGATACCGGTCCGGACCTGCAGCCATGTTCCCGGACCTTCAGGACCGGGCAGGAACAGGCCCGATGTCGTCGTGACGGGATTCTCTGCGATCATTGGGATAACGGGCAATCTCCTGGGGTATACCGTAACGGTGACATCAGTGGGTAGGAAATGATCGGGCATGGCCGAAAGGGTATCGGGACCTGCTGCAAACATGTGCACCGGAACCAGGCAGCACTGCATCCCGGCATCGCCATGTGTATGGATCAGCCTTTACCTACTCGTCCCAAATCATCAACACGTTCTCCTGGCCGGTAATGCCCGGGTATTCCCTGCCTACGCACCGGTTCCTGACCGTGGGTCTAGGGGCATATCTGACGGCGGGTTCGCGCCACCCGGCATTCCAGAAGGCGGATTCCCGCCTGGCGGCATATCAGACGGAGGTGTAGCGTTCATCTGCATACCTGAAGGAGGGGTACCGCCTGCCGGCCGGTCTGACGGGGCTGTGCCGTTCACCTGCATACCCGCCGGTCCCGCAGGCGGAGTATCCCCGGTTACATTGCCCTTTTCAGCGGGGCGATTATCAGGGTTCCCCAGGAGTGTGCCTGCCTGTTGTTCTGTCATT
>DUGV01000160.1 GCA_013331225.1 Methanolinea sp. | reverse complement strand
TTCTTCTCATCATCTCGGTGGTGTGGGTGCTGGTCATCTCTGGCCAGATGATCTCGGAGTACTCGGGGAGGACACGGGACCTGAAGGGGCTGAGGCGAGTCGGAAAGGAAGCGGGAGAGGAGATCAAGACAGGGGAAATGGAAGGAGCGGTTCGTTCACTCCAGTCGATCCGCGCAAACCCCGAGGTCAGGAAGTTTGCAAGGGACCTCTCCAGGGTCCTTGGCGATGCGAAATTTCCTCTTGAATCCGAGAAACTTCTGCAGGACTATGAGATCTCCATCAGCAAGAAACTGGAGCAGCTCAAAATTCTCACCCGGATCGCCCCGATGCTTGGCCTGATGGGAACTCTCATTCCCCTCGGGCCCGCACTCATGGGCCTCTCCTCCGGGAATGTCCAGGCGCTTGCGACGAACCTGGTCGTCGCGTTCTCCACCACGGTGCTCGGCCTACTGGTGGGGGGTGTCGCATATGCGGTGTTCGTCATCAGGCGACGCTGGTACTCCCAGGACTTCAGTGACATGGAATACCTCGCAGGGGTGCTTGCATGAGAAGGCAGAGGCGATTCCTGGAGGAGGAGGATGAAGACCCTCTCTCGGGGGTGGCCAACCTGTTCGATGTGGCCATGGTATTTGCAGTGGCACTTCTTGTCGCTCTGGTCCTCTCCTACCACATCCCTGAGATGCTGGACGACACCTCGACTGTCACCCTGGTCAAGAACCCCGGCACCCCACAGATGCAGGTGATTGTAAAAGAAGGCGAAAAGATAACGGTGATGAATATGACCGACCAGGTCGGCGGCGGGCAGGGGACCCGGATGGGGACAGCATACAGGCTCAGTTCGGGCGAGATCATCTATGTCCCGGATGAAGAAACCGGCCCCTTAAAAAGTCCTGCACGTTGATTCGTAACATTTATTATTTTTAATCAATTGTACTTGTTATAACTAAACATTACTTGGATTTATTCTTAAATAGGGAGACCTGCCATGAACAACCCAGCCAGGAAGAGGGGAAGATGGTGCACATTGCTTCTCATTTGTATCATCATCACGGCAACCGCGGTACATGGGGAATCCGCTATTGCCCCGGGAAACGAGACCATTTCCATATATAGTCACGAACCGGTCCAGGGATACGGACAGAACATCACCTCGACAAAAGAAGCTGACCTGCTGGGGGATGGGTATGGGAATCTTACAAATACAGTTGAGCCAGGCTTTTTCGAAAATTCCACTGAATTTTTCATGGAAGAATCTGCCGAAAACCACACGGGTATTTGCGAACCGGATCTCATCAACGAAACCATCAATACCCTCACTGCACAGAACGAGACCGGCAAATCATCGGAGGCGCGCACCCTTGTCATCGTCCAGAACGACCTGGCACGATGTGGCCCGCTGGAAACTGCAAGCGGGTCATTCTCTCTCTCGCTCCTTCTGATGAACGAGACTGACGCGATGGTGCACGATTTTTCTGGAGATCCGTTCATATTCGCCGCATCGGTAGGCAATGGTACGCTTGAGTGGATCAATACCACAGCAGGGGAGGATGCAACCTTCATCATCCACGACCCGATGGGGAACCTCTCCTTTGATCCCTTTATCGACCCGACGATCTCCCGATACTGGGAGTTGGGCGGAGACGAAAACCTCGCACTGATGCTTGCATATATTAGCGAGACCTACGCGGGAAATTCGCCGCACATCCAGCCGGCAGATCTGAAGAGCCCGCANNTGACCCTCCCGCAGGCGTATCTTTCAATATATCTGTCGATCCGACCCTCTCACAATACTGGAGCTGTGGCGGCGATGATTCCATTCTGGATATGCTCCTCTACATTAATGAACAGTATTTCGGGAACTCTTCACCACTCCTGCCGCCGGAACCAGCTGACGGGAAAAGGCCCCGCATTGTAATGATTATCGGAGGGGAGAGCTACGTCCCCATGTACATCGAAGCTGCAGGGCACGCCAACGCGAGCGTGACGGTCTATTCCTCCAAACTCCTTCCTCAAAGCCTTGACCTGACAGGCTACGATCTCATATTCCTTGAGATGTTCGGAGCCGGGATCGATACGATAGAGCCCGCAGCAGAAGATGCAGCTATCCTTGGAATTCCAATCGCAGTCCTCCATGGCGGGACATACGAATATATCGGGACCGTCGACATGTCGTCGCACCCCGCAGTAGAGGTCTACTGGGACAATAACTGCCCCGAGAATGCACGGAGGCTTATCGATTATTTGAGCGCCAACTTCTGCGGAGCCAACCAAACCGTCGAAGAACCGCTCCTGATCCCCGCAGAGGCAATTTACCACCCTGACTTTGACGGGCTCTTCGAGGATCTCGACGAATACCTTGAGTGGTATGACACGCACCATGGGTACACGAAAGAGGCCCCTACGGTTGGAATTGTTTTTTATGACAGCCACTACCGTTCGGGCGATCTCCTTGCCGATCACGCGGTAATGAGGGCATTCGAAGAGGCAGAAGCGCAGATCATACCCGTCTTCCTCAACTACAAGGACCCCCGTGTCATCGACCGATTCTTCGTGAAAGATGGAGAGCCCGTCGTTGACGTGATCGTGAACATCAGGTGCTTCAGGTTTTATGGAACCGATCAGGATCCCGAACGCGGCATCGCGGAACTGTGCCGTTACAACATCCCGATTGTCAACGCTCTCGTCGAGTATGGAAGGACCACCGGCGAATGGGAAGAGAGTACAGACGGGATCATCGCCTCAAAGATCGGTTATACGATCGCCATGCCCGAAATGGACGGACAGACTGACTTTGTCATGATCGCAGGCAGGGACATCGACTCGGTGACAGAAGAAATCGGCTTTCGCCCGATCACTCCAATCGACGGGCAGGTCAGTTGGCTCGTCGAACGTACGCTCGCGATCGCCAGGTTGCGCAAGGCCGCAAACGCCGAAAAGCACGTTGCTGTCATCTATTACAACCACGGGGGCGGGAAGAACAACCTCGGGGCGAGTTACCTCGACATCGTCCCGAGCCTCACAAACCTCCTGGACGCGATGAAGGACGAGGGATACGCGATTGCAGGTACTTTCCCCGGCGAAGACGAACTCCTGGACCTTATGCTCCTCCAGGGGAGAAATGTCGGCACGTGGGCACCGGGGGAACTTGAGCGAATGGTGGAGGAAGGCGACGTCACCCTGCTTCCAGCGGAGACCTACTCCGAGTGGTTCGGTTCACTCCCCGAAGAGCGACAGCAGGAAGTCAGGGAGATGTGGGGCGAGCCCCCTGGGGAGATCATGGTATACCAGCGGGAGGGAATGCAATACCTCGTGATCCCGAAGATCTCATTTGGCAACGTCCTGCTCGCCCCCCAGCCGACAAGGGGATGGCTGCAGGATGAAGAGGTCCTCTATCACGATACCTCGCTTCCACCCCACCACCAGTACATCGCGTTCTATCTCTGGCTCCGGAATGAATTCGGTGCAGATGCCATCATCCATTTTGGCAGGCACGGCACTCACGAGTGGCTGCCCGGGAAAGAGAGGGGGCTCTCGGCCACGGATTGGCCGGCCCTCCTGATCGGGGACTGCCCAAACATCTATCCCTATATCATGGACGGGCTCGGAGAAGGAACGCAGGCCAAGCGGAGGGGAAATGCAGTCATTGTCGATCACCTCACCCCTCCAATTGTTGAAGCAGGACTTTACGGGAACTTCTCGGCCCTGCACGAAAAGATCCACGCATACAGTACTGTCAACGAGACATTGAAAGAGGAGTACAGAAAAAGCATCGTCGACCTCTACGCGGCAATTGATATCGCGGGGCAACTCGGCACAACCCCAGAAGAGGTGGAATTGCTCTCTGATGCGGAGTTCGCGACATTCATCGAGCGCGACCTCCATCCGTACCTGCACACTTTGGGTGAGGAGTTTATACCCCTCGGCCTGCACATCCTCGGAGAGCCACCTGGAGGAACCGCGCTCGTTGAACTGGTAAAAGCAATGCTTGGGGAAGAGTTCCACGATCATGTTTCGGGTATTTATTCCAACCCCGATGACCTCTCTCCGGCACACGGGAACTCAACTGTCACCGATGCACTCCTTGAAGAAGTGCTCATCAATGGCGCTGACCCTGCGGCCGCACAACAGGCAGTGCTCGGAGGGATATCCCCTGCGGTTACGGAGGATCTCTCCACCGCCACCGGATATCGGGACGACCTGGCTGCGTGTACCATCGAGATCCCTCGTCTCATCAACGCACTCGGCGGCGGCTACACTCCGCCGAAGACGGGCGGTGACCCTGTCAGGAACCCATAC
This sequence comes from Methanolinea sp., assembly GCA_013331225.1. GTDB lineage: Archaea > Halobacteriota > Methanomicrobia > Methanomicrobiales > Methanospirillaceae > Methanolinea_A > Methanolinea_A sp11423u. The sequence goes on along the minus strand of DUGV01000160.1, from coordinate 714 downwards.
AGCCTGCCGACGGGAAACAACTTCCATTCGTTCGATTCACGAACCATGCCGACACCGGAAGCATGGAACACAGGGGTGAAGATGGCAGAAGAGATGATCGAGCATTACCAGGCAGCACACGAGGGCGAGTATCCAAGGAAGACAGCCTTTGTGCTCTGGGCATGCGAGGCGATGCGCCACGAGGGGGTAACGGAGTCCGAGGCACTCTACCTGCTTGGAGTAAGGCCCGTGTGGAGCAAGGGGAACGTGAAGGGCGTCGAGCTGATCCCCTCCGCAGAACTGGGAAGGCCAAGACTAGACGTCGTCTTCGTTGCATCCGGACTCTACCGGGATACATTCGCAGACAAGATCGAGCTCCTTGACGAGGCGGTCCGGCTTGCCGCGAACGCGGAGGGAGACTTGTACCCCAATTACGTCAGGGAGAACAGCGATGAACTGTTCAGGTACCTTGTAGCCGCAGGGAACAACGAGACGACTGCGAGGAGCCTCTCCATGGCTCGGATATTCTCTGAGGCGGAAGGGGCATATGGAACAGGCCTCTCATCTGCCATAGATGCCAGTTCCACCTGGGATGACGAAGGGAGGCTTGCGGACCTCTTCATCAGCCGGGCAGGGTTCGTGTATGGTGCCGATGGCTGGGGCATTCAGGATACCGGTCTTTTCCGCGAGAACCTGGGGACAGTCGAGGCCGCGGTGCACAGCAGGAGTTCGAAC
>DUGV01000104.1 GCA_013331225.1 Methanolinea sp. | reverse complement strand
CAGCCCTCTATAACTGGGCAGTCTCGGTCCCCTTTATGAAGAGGAGCGGGGTCTCGTTCAAGGAGGTCTACGAGAGCTGCCGGACAGGGGACATGAAGAACCTTGCCAAGAGGAGTCCCCTCTGCGAGGTGGTGCTGGACATGGTGGTCAAGCACCTGCCGAACCCAAAAGACTCGCAGAAGCGGCGTATCAAGGTTATCTGGCACGGGGATGCCACCACCCCCGAAGGGAAAGCGATGCTTGACTGCGACCCGAACGGCCCTGCCACCCTGATGGTCACTGATATATCGTTCGATCCCCACGCCGGGGAAGTGGCCACCGGCCGGCTCTTCTCGGGCCGGATCAAGCGCGGTACTGAGCTTTACGTGATGGGCACCGCGAAGAAGGTCAATCGCCTGCAGCAGGTGGGGATCTTCATGGGGCCCACCAGGGTGGAGGTGGAGGAGATCAAGGCCGGGAACATCGCGGCGGTGACCGGTCTTAAGGATGCTTCTGTAGGGTCCACGGTGACCACGCTCCTGGACATGACTCCGTTTGAGTCCCTGAAGCACTACAGTGAGCCTGTGATGACGGTTGCGGTGGAGGCCAAGAACATGAAGGATCTCCCGAAACTTGTCGAGGTGCTCCGCCAGGTGGCCAAGGAGGATCCCACTCTCCAGATCAATATCAACGAAGAAACAGGCGAGCATCTTATATCAGGGATGGGAGAGCTTCACCTGGAGATCGTCACTGGTCGTATCAAGCGGGACAAGGGCGTGGAGATCGTCACCTCTGAGCCGATCGTGGTCTACCGGGAGACGGTGACCCAGAAAGCGGGCCCGGTGGAGGGGAAGTCCCCCAACCGGCACAACCGCTTCTATCTGGAGCTCGAGGTTCTGCCGGACGCAATCGTCGACCTGATCAAGAACGGGCAGGTCTCCATGAACCAGTCCCAGCTGGAGCGGCGTGACGCCCTGATCGCAGCCGGCATGGAAAAAGACGAGGCCAAGAGTGTGAAAGACATCTACGGTAACACCATGTTCATAGACATGACCAAGGGTGTCCAGTACCTGAACGAGACCATGGAGCTGATCATCGAAGGTCTCCATGAAGCACTCGACGGCGGTCCACTTGCCGATGAGAAGGTGCAGAACCTGAAACTCAGGCTGGTGGACGTGAAACTCCACGAGGATGCCATCCACAGGGGCCCTGCACAGGTCATCCCCGCCGTCAGGTCCGCAGTCAAGGCAGGGATGCTGATAGCGGGCGATACGCTCCTTGAGCCCGTGCAGAAGATCCAGATCACGGTCCCCACAGACCAGATGGGGAATGCGACTTCCCAGATCCAGGGCAGAAGGGGACAGGTATTCGATATCCAGAGCGAAGGGGACACGGTCACGGTCGTCGGCAAGGCCCCCGTCGCCGAGCTCTTCGGGTTTGCAGGGGACATCCGTTCCGCCACAGAGGGGCGGGCGATGTGGAGCACCGAGTTTGTAGGTTTTGAACTCGTTCCAAGCAACCTGATGAAGGAGGTCGTGACCTCCATCAGAAAGCGGAAGGGCCTCAAGGAGCAGATGCCCACACCGGCTGATTACCTGGCCTGAAAAACCCCTCTTTTTTATCCAGGTGCGTGGGTGAGCGTCTCCCATTGCATCCCTTTCCCACTTATCGTGCGTTCCTGGCATAACCGGTTTTTTAGTGCCACCCATGAAGATGGATAATACGTAACCGCCGGGGGATATCGTTTTCGGCCATCTTCCCTGGAGGCGAGAACAGAAAATGGAGAAGCATCTGGCCGGCGAGGTGGCCGTGTTTAAAGTCCCACACACGTTCTTTGAATGTAAATCACTTCGTGATTTTCATCGTTTATATTCGACGGCAGGGCGGTCATGAGCGGTTACTATGAAAAATGGTTCCGCCAATTTCATTCTCGAATGCATGTGTCCCATCCGGGGACGTATGTGGTTTTAAAAAGAAGGCAGGGTTTTGACCCTTGCCAGACGCGGGCACTTACGCCAGCGTGGCCCGGGTAATGGTAACAGGCTGGAGGGGGCGATCGTTTCTGTCTTTCTTTACCTTTGCAATCTTATCCACCACATCCATTCCGACCACCACGCGTCCGAATACGGGGTGCTTGCTGTCAAGGTAGTGGTTGTTTACCAGGTTTATGAAGAACTGGCTTCCTCCTGTGTTCGGGCCGGCGTTGGCCATCGAGATGGTGCCCCTTTCATTTCTCCTCCCTGCCACAAATTCGTCTTTTATAGTGTAGCCCGGCCCTCCCCTCCCGGTACCCGTCGGATCGCCGCCCTGGATCATGAAACCGTCGATGACCCGGTGGAAGATGACTCCGTCGTAGAACCCCTTCTTCACGAGCGAGGCAAAATTTCCCGCTGTCACGGGCATGTCTAGAAAGAGCTCTATCTCTATGGTGCCAAGGGTGGTCTCCATGGTCACGCGCGTCCCTGCAAGGGATTCTTTCCTCTCGGTCATAGTTACTCAGTATTATTGTACCGTGAAGACAGAAGGATGTTCTGGGTCGCGCAGCACCCGCAGGTTCGAGGGTGAGGGGGAATGAAGGTGCGAACATGAGGGAATAACGGGAATGCTGCTATAAAAAAGAACGGCAACGTCTCCTCGTGCCCGGGGCCTGGTGCATACGCTGGAGATGCGCATAGAAACGGTAAAAAAACCGGGGAGTGAATAGATCCTTTCGATGGCAGGAGGAAAACTGAAGATCGTCGTCTTCGGGGCATACAATGCGGGGAAGTCGACGTTCATCCAGGCGATCGACCCGAAGGCGCGGCACGTGGAAGCGCACACGAACGAGGGCGACACTACCGTTGCGCTTGACTATGGCAGGGTCGAGATCCATGCACTGCAGGTGTACCTCTTCGGGACACCCGGCCAGGAGCGGTTCGAGTTTGTCCGCCAGATCATCTCGCGCGGGATGGATGCGGCGATCCTCCTCGTCGACTGCAGCGTCGCTACCGACGAGTTCACGTTAAGCCTCTACGAGACGCTCTCGAAGATGGAAATACCCCTCGCGGTGATGCTGAACAAGTGCGACCTGCCCGGATCATGTCCCGCCACCGTACGATCGGCATTTGAGAGTTCCCTTGTGTACGAGATCTGTGCCAGCGAGCGCGCCCTGGCATTGCCCGCACTCACGGCTTTTGTAGGGACCCTGGCAGGAGAATTATAAAGAGAGTTCCCAGGGGGCCTGTTCCCCTCCGGAGAACGGCACCCGGGGAAAAACGAGCACGGGTCTTCTCACTTCCACACGTTGACCGGGTCGATCGAGGCATCGATCAGGAGGTCAAAGTCGATGGATTTGAGCCATCCGGCCTTTTCGAACATGTTCATGAAACAGACGCCTATCTTTGCAGCGTCCGGGTACTTTTCAATCGCGGACTTCACCTGGTCTGCAGTGACCGGAACGTTCGGCATCGAGAGGCCGCCCATGACCACCACCGCGGCAGGGTTTGCGATTTTCGCTGCACCCTTCGCCTGCATCCCGATGTCGGGGACGAGCGCGATCTTCTGCGCCTTGGCCTCGTCAACGTAAGGGACAAAGACCTGGGCAAGTTCGAGGCTTCGCACCGAAAAGCCAAGGAGCTCGACAAACGGCGTACAGGTCCCTGGACAGCCATAGTAGACCACCAGGTCTCCCGCCTTCATGCCCTTCTTCTCGATGAACTCCTTGAACGGGCGGAGCATGCCCGGGACGCCCTGAAACACTTCCTTCTGCTTCATGCAATTCTACTCCTATGAGAATGAATAACATTCACGGTGCATATGAATATATAGGTACGAAGCCTGCCGGGGAAGAACCGGACGGCCGGCACGAGGGAGGAGAGTGAGAGATGTCTGGCGGAGGCGTGGCAGCGGCAGAAGGCCTGAAGGGAAAGAAAAAGTCGGTCCTTGTCTGCTATGCCAGCAGGTACGGGTCAACGAAAGACATTGCCGAATGGATTGAAGAGGAGCTGATACGCCTCGGGATGGCCGTGGACTGCCGTCCGGCCGGAAGGGATGTTGATCCAGCGGCCTACGATGCGCCTGTGCTCGGGAGCCCCCTCTACATGGGCAAGTGGCTCCCGGAAGCCAGGGAACAGGTATCAAGGGAGAGGGGGGCGTTCGGGCGGATTCCCGTCGCGGTTTTCTCGGTGGGCTACTCGTTAAAGGAGCCGAACGAAAAAGCGCTGAAGGGAGGGGAGGCTGCACTCTCGGATGTCCGTCTCTTCATTACTCCCAGGGATGCGGCATTTTTCCCGGGTATGGTGGATCCCGGCCGGTTGACCCCGGCAGACAAGGCAATTCTCACCCTTGCAGGCATCTCAGGGGGGGACTTCCGTGACAAAGAGAGGGTCTGTTCATGGGCGCGGACGCTCCCTGCAGTCCTCGGGCTCCTCTAACTGAGGATGAGGCGGCGGGTTGCTGGCTGGAACAGCGATACTCTGTGCATCCAACCGAGGAGGACAACGGTGAAAAATGAGCTGGGTAGAGCGCCCCCCTCAATTCACCAGCACATGAAGGTCATAGACATCGGTGATCTCGATGAACGTGAGGTTCACTGGGGTCCCCCACATGTAGATGGTAGAGACATCACCTGCAGGCTCCGATTCGAAGGATACCCGGAGGCCGTCTACCCTGTAATCCGCACCGAGATTCAGCGGGAGGTAATCTTTCCCGTCATCACCAACAATACCGTAGAAACCCCCTTCCAGGTCCTGGAAGACCACGGTTCCCGCAGGCACCCAGGGGCGACGGTACTCCCCGTGCACAGACTGGTTCCCCTTCTCCACCGCGCTGAATAACCATAACCTGGTCCCGCCTGCTCCGACCAGTTGCGTGGAAGGCGGAATGAACTCGTCATTCAGCAGTGTGAGCCCGGCCGAGTGGACCAGGTTCCACGAATAGCCGGTAGTCGGGTTTTCCGGCAGCGTGACCGAGAATGCCGAGCCAGCGGGGGCAGTCACCTGCTTTCCGTTACTTTCCTGGTCAAACGACTGCGATGGGATAACGGGTGCAGTAGGGGTCGGAGTCGGTTTCCCGTCTCCGCCCTGTGGCTGTGTGCACCCGGCCATGAATACGACCATGAAGCAGGCCAGTGCCAGCCCAAGGATCAGGATTGGATATCGCGCCATGATTGTGCAATCACCTCTGGTACGACAGCATATGGATGCATCCGGATAAACGCTTTCCGATGACTGCGAATCCGTTTGAAGTGATTGATGGACTTTTATTGAATGATGCATTCGGTTTTGGGGATTATCAATACAGAGGGAAATATGGCGGGGGNNCGGTCGCCGCGATTTATAGTTTTCTCAAAGGGGAGGCAGGTGAAACGGGATTTCAAAGAATAAATTCTTCGTTTGGGGGGAGGGGGGAGAATCCCCCTCCCCTGCCCCCTCCCCCGGTACTCGATAGCCTGTGGAAAGGGGGATGCACAATCTACCGTTGAATCCTACTACTTTGTCTCCAGCACTGTCCCCTATCGCGCTATGGGGATGCCGCAGTGGCGGGGGCTTCAAGCCCCCAAGAACGTCTGAGTGGGGGAGTGCGGTTCTTGATAATAACGAGAGTTAATCGGGAGATTAGAGGGGAGGAGGAAGAATCCACTCTCCCGAACTCTCCCCCGGTACGCGATAGCCTGCCTGCAGGGTGTCCTGGAATATATCATATTTCCGCAATCAAAATTTCGCATATTTGTCAGTATCTCTCTTTAGTGAACTCGATCCCGGGAGAGACATTCGTGAGTAAGGATTTGCGCTTAAAAATACCCAAACGATATGAACGATATTTGGCACACGTAAATTCAGCCAGGAAAAAACCGTAGAGGGGAGAAAAAAGAAAGTTATTTCGGACCCAGGTAGGGGTTCCGGAGTGCCTTGTTCACGCCGAACTTGGCCCTCTCCTCGACGGTCTTCTGGTTCTTTGTGATCTTCTC
>DUGV01000014.1 GCA_013331225.1 Methanolinea sp. | reverse complement strand
CTGCATCGCTCTCGATATCGTGGCCGCAGATACGCGCAGACCCCGCGGTCGGCCGGAGCAGCGTGGTGAGCATCAGCACTGTCGTGGTCTTCCCGGAGCCGTTTGGGCCGAGCAGGGCGAAGATCTCGTTTCCGATGGAGAGGTCCAGGTGGTCCACTGCGCAGAGTGATCCGTAGTATTTTGTCAGGGCGGATGTCTCGATCGGGATCATTTCGTCGCTCGTGTCTTGCGGGAGAGTCTCAGAATAATCTCTTCCGTTCCTGGGCTGATAGCACTTCCGACCCGTCGTAAATTGTGTCATTACAGGAGGAGAGAGAGGAGTTGATTGTTGAAGTTAGTAAAATAATTTGTCAATTAGTGCTACTATATTTCGAAATTTGTGATATATTGCTATTTTCTCTTCCTGGTACAGACGAAATTATAACCATTATTATTTAATGTAACACAGTCAAAGAACTATCCATATGAAGAGAGGGCGCCTTGTCACCGGGATAATTCCCATGATCATCTGCGCCATGCTGGTCCAGGCGGCAGCAGCCGGCATTGTAGAGCGGTCCATCGAGCCTTCAGAGCATTCTACCTACCGCGTCGTGCTGACTCTCCCCGGGGAGACTGTCGCCGGGATCATTGAGGTTCTCCCCTCCGGAATGGAGGTGCGGGAGGTCTCCCTGCCCCCTGACCAGTACAGGGTCGATGGGGCGACACTCTTTCTTGCGGTGATCGGTGAACGCGAGATCACCTACTTCGTGCATGGACAAGAGGACCCAGCGGGAGCGATCACGGGGACGTGGACAGACTATCTTTCCGGCGAGGAGGGGACAGTCGGAGGGGAATCAGACGGCACACAGGGCCAGGGCGTTCCCCCGGCAGTTCCGGTGACCGCGGGGACCGCGAAGGCAGGGGCTTCGCCCCTTCTCCTCCTGGGAGGGGCCGGGCTTGCCTTCATAGGTGTGGCGAGATGCCGGGCTCGTTGGAGGGACGAGGAATGAACAGGTTCCCGTTGACAGTGATCGTGGTTTTCGCGGTCCTCTGTCCCATTGTTCTGGCCGATGCCGCGCTTCCCGGCGACCTTGACGATAACGGGGTCATCGCGAGGGAGGAGCTCGCCTCCTCGATCCTCGGTTACCTCTCACAGGACACCAATATTTCGGATGCCCCAATTTCCGACCTCCGGGACTCCGCATGGGTATTTGTCCACTGGGGCGGGACTGCGAGGACGGTGACCGACTCCTCAGGAAAGAGCCTCACCCTCACGCGCCCGCTTCGCCGAATTATCGTGATGAACAGTGAGACCCTGGAGACGATGCGGTCCCTCGGGGTCACAAAAGAGAGGATCGTGGCCGTGGACAAGTACATCGCGCAGAAACCGGAATTTTTCCCGGAATACGCCGGGTATCCCTCAGTCGGATCAATCTGGGCCCCGGACTACGAAAAGATGCTCTCGCTTCGTCCTGATGCCCTTTTCCTGTATGCATCGGTGAGCAAGGCAGAGTGCGACGAGATCGAGCGGAGGGTCACTGCATCGAGGCCCGATCTCACTGTCTTCAGGATTGACTGCTACCGTCCCGAAACCTATCTCGAAGATACGGCCCGCCTCGCGGAGATTTTCGGAAAGGAGGAGGAAGGTGCCCGCCTCGCGGCGTTCTATGCCGGTGCCCTCGCGAAGGTTGACGCGGCCGCCTCGTCCTCCGCACCCCCCGAGGTCTACTTCGAGACCTGGAACGATTTCAAGAGTGTCGCCAGGGGCTCGGGCTACCATGACAAGGTCACGATGGCCGGGGGAGCAAACATCTTCCGCGACAACCCTGCCGAGTATCCCGAGATCGATCCCGAGGCGGTCATTTCCCGGAAACCTGAGGTCGTGATCAAGCTCGTGGGCTCCTCGAAGTACATCTTCGGGGGATACTCAGGGGAGAACACCACCCGCTTTGCAGACGTCAGGGACACCCTCCTCCCAAGGGCCGGGTGGAGCAGCCTCCCTGCTGTCCGGGACGGGAGGGTGTACGTGCTCCACAACGCGATCATGGGAGGGCCGCAGTACCTGATCGGCGTGACCTACATGGCCAGGTGGTTCCACCCCGACACTGCAGCCGATCTGGACCCGGAATCACTGCACCGCACGTATCTCCAGGAGTTCCAGGGCCTTGACCCCGGCCTTGCAAGCCCCGACCGGTTCGTGTTCCCGGAGAGGTAGGACCGCATGGAGGACGAGAAAGAGAAGATCGCCGGCCAGTACCTGCGCATGCAGGCAAAGAGGCTCCTCTTTGTCGGGGTCCTCGCAGTGCTCATCATCCTGCTCGCGGTTGGCTCGACAATCATCGGGTCCGCGGGGCTGACGGTTGGGGAGGTATTTGCCGCAGTGCTGGCCAGGCTTGTTCCGGGTTCGTTCTCTGCCGATCCCCTCGCATCCACTATCGTGTGGGATCTCCGCCTTCATCGGGTTCTCTTCGCTGTTGTGGCCGGGTTCGGGCTCGCGATCGCGGGTGCCGTGATGCAGGGGGTGCTCCGTAACCCCCTCGCGAGCCCGTTTACCCTCGGCATCGCATCAGCGGCGACGTTTGGTGCGGCGATCGCCATCATCTTTGTCCCCACCGCGCTCTCCGGCGAAATCGCCCTCGTGGTCTCTGCATTCGTGATGAGCGCCCTTGCCGCGATCTCGATCTACGGCCTCTCCCGGTACCGGGGGA
>DUGV01000262.1 GCA_013331225.1 Methanolinea sp. | reverse complement strand
GGGCCTCGACATCCCCGAGGTCGGGTTCATCGGCATCCTTGATGCCGATAAGGAGGGATTCCTGCGCGACGCCCGGAGCCTGATCCAGATCATCGGAAGGGCCGCCCGGAACGTCAATGCGCATGTCGTCCTGTACGCTGACGTCATGACCGACTCCATTAAAAAAGCGATGGCGGAGACCGAGCGGAGAAGGGTGCTCCAGCTGGCATTCAACCGGGACCACGATATCGCGCCGCAGACCGTCAGAAAACCGATCCGCGAGAAAGAGGTCGATGTTACCGATATGAAACATGTCCCGAAGTCCGAGATCCCGAACCTCATCATCGAGCTGGAGGCGGAGATGCGGGAGGCGGCAGAAAGGATGGAGTTTGAGCGGGCAATCCAGCTCCGGGAGACAATAAAGAAACTGAGAATTCCGGCCCGCTAGTACCGGAAGAAGTAGCAGTCTCCCCACTTCAGTTTCCCGCCGGAGTGCAGGTTGCGCAGCTTCGGATCGGCGTGCTCCTCGCAGACGCTTGAGCCGCAGCAGCCGAATATCTGGTACCCTATTGCTTTCTTTCCGCAGACGGAACAGGCATCTTCGCTCATAACAATCACTCGCTCTTCTGCCTCATCAAAGGTTGGGTGGGGATCATATCCGGGCAATCAGTTCGCTCCGTGCAAAGATCCGCACGCCGAACCAGATCAGGACAGCGTCAAGCGCGAAGAAGAGAAATCCGACGACGACGAGCACGGCAGGCGAGAGGAAGATGAGGCCGAAGATCTGCCCCATCAGGAGCGCAAGAATGATTAGCACCAGTGCGCCCGATGCCTGGTACGCTTCCATAAAGGTATTGACCCTTGCTGAGATCAGCACCGTTGCCGAGACACCGAGAGTTGCCACCGCAGGCACGACCCAGAGCATCAGCACCCACCACGTATCGGTCGGGAACCAGATCCTGCCCATCACCGGCCATCCGGCAACGTTCACCACGACCGCATAGATCGCGAAGTTAGCCCAGGTATAGAGCGTTGCCGGGACTGCGGAGGCGAGCACCTTTCCTGCAAAGAGTTCGAGGTCGGTTGCAGGCGTGTAGATCAGCGGTTCGAGCGTTTTTCGCTCCTTCTCCCCGACAAACGCTTCGGCGGCGATGATGCAGGCGAGCATCAGCGGGAGGACCAGGAAGAGCGGCGCCATGAGGTAGCCGAGGATCAGGACGATTGGCAGCTGCTCGGGAGAGAGCTCCGCGAGCTCATCGATGAGCTGCGGAGGGATGAGTTCCTGCAGGTCATCGAACGCGGGCTGGTCGCTCTCCGGCAACAGGACAGGTATCTGGGTGATGAGGAGCGGGAAGACGACCGCGAAGATCACGGAGAGGATGATGGCGCCGGAGATCGCGATGCGGTTCTGTGCCACTTCAGCGATGTCCTTCTCTGCAAGCGCCCGGACGATCTGCCGGTTCATGCAGCATTCCTCCCCTGTTCCTGGACCGCAAAATAGATCTCCTCGAGTGAATACTCCCGGGGGGAGACCCGCACGATATCGCCGCCCTGCTCGACTGCAGTCCTGATGACCGCGGGGACCTGGTCCCGGTGCTGTACCCGCAGCGTGATGGTGGTCTCTGCCTGGTTCTCAAGGGTGACCCCCGGGATCCGGCCGATCGCTTCGAGGACAGCAGCCGGTGGCGGCCTCTGGAACTCCACCTCGAGGGGCACGGCATCCCAGAGCCGTTCCGAGAGATCGTCCCTGCTCCCCTGGGCAAGTATCCTCCCTGCCGATATCATGGCCACCCGGGAGCAGAGGTCCTGCGCCTGGCCAAGGTTGTGCGTGCACAAAAAGATCGTCTTCCCCCGGTCGGCCGCCATCTCCCGGATGATCCCGGTCATCTGGCGAGACGCTTCCGGGTCGAGGCCGGATGTCGGTTCATCCAGGAAGACAACCTGCGGGTCATGGATCAGGGCACGGGCAACCGCGAGGCGCTGCTTCATCCCTTTCGAGAACCCGCCTGCCAGGTCATCGGCCCGGTCGGCAAGGTTCATGAGCGAGAGGATGGCATCCACCCGACCAGCGACCTCTGCATCGGGGATGCCGTAGAGCCTGGCGAAGAACGTGAGGTTCTTCCGGGCGGTGAGGCGCTCGTAGAGCGAGGGTGTCTCGGTAAGGACGCCGATCCTCTGGCGGACGTACACCCCGTCGCGGGTGACATCCTTCCCGAAGAGGTGTGCCGTGCCGCCTGTTGGGGCAAGGACGCCAGCGAGCAGCCGGACGAGCGTGGTCTTGCCGGAACCGTTGGGCCCGAGGACCCCGAAGACCTCTCCCTCCTCGACCGAGAGGCTGATGCCGTCAACGGCGGTGATGCTCCCGAAGGTCCGCGAGATCTGCTCAACCTGGATGATGGCGTTCATGGGATTGTCTCATCCCGTCTGTCCGCAGTCACGAAAAATACAGGGGACGTGCCGTGCCGATGGAGGCCGTTCTCCCAGAGGTTTTATACGCAGAGACAGAGATGCTCATCATCATGGCCGCACACAGCCGGCTCCGGGCTTTGCTCGGGAGTCCGTACCGGGTCGGGCTCGGGGGCGAGGGGGTGCTCCGCACCGTGGGCCGGGAGGAGGAAGCGGATCGGATGCTCACCGCGGCATACGATGCCGGGATCCGGTACTACGACGCCGCCCCGGCATATGCCGGGAGCGAACGATACCAGGGGCTCTTCTGGGGACGGCATCCCGGAAGGAAGGAGGAGACGTTCCAGGCGAGCAAGTCTGCACAGCGGGACGGAGCAGGTGCAGCGGCAGACCTCGCCCGGACGCTC
>DUGV01000045.1 GCA_013331225.1 Methanolinea sp. | reverse complement strand
ACAACGCGTGGTTATCCTCCACGATCTTCCCGTCACGGAGCCGGATGATCCGGTCGAAATACTTTTTGTGCCAGTCCTCGTGTGAGACCATGACGATCGTCTGGTGCATCTCCCTGTTGATCTCCTCGAAGAGATCGAGCACCCTGCGGGAGTTCTCGGTATCGAGGTTCGCACAGGGCTCGTCGGCAAAAAGGATGTCGGGCCTGTTCACGATGGCACGGGCGATGGCGACCCGCTGCNNGGTTCACGAACGCCCGCGCGATCGCAACCCGCTGCTGCTCCCCACCCGAGAGTTCCTTCGGAAGGTGCCATCTCCGGTCAGAGAGCCCGATACGGTCGAGGATATCGAACGTGGCCGTTGTATATTCCTCATCTGTCCGGTCGCTCCGGAGCATTGCCGGAAGGAATACATTCTCGGCAACCGTCAGTTCCGGGACGAGGGCATAGTCCTGGAAGACGTACCCGAGCTTGTAGAGCCGGAACATGGTTTTTTCGTAATCGTTCAGCGTGTTCACGTCGATCCCATCGAGCGTGATCTCTCCGCTCGTCGGAACATCGAGGAGCCCGAGCATGTGGAGGAGCGTCGACTTGCCACTCCCTGAAGCTCCCATGATCCCAACGAACTCACCCCTTCCGATGGTGAGGGAGACACCATCCAGTGCCCTGACCCCGACGTTTCCCATCTGGTAGATTTTCTGGAGACCCGCACATTCAATCATGGCATCAGGCCCTCATGGACGACTGTATCTCTTCACGCGAGACCTGGTACGCGGGAACATACCCGGCGACGATCGCGGAGGCCAATAGTATCAGCGAATTCGAGACGAGGTCCATCGGTGTCAGGTACATGTAGGCAGACCATTCGGGGGTCACGATCGGGTTGTAGGCAAGGTAGAGCGCGAGCAGTAATGCAATCGCGATCCCGAGAACGATCCCGAACAGTGCAAGAATGATGACCTGGAACCCGTAGTTGTGCATGATGACCTCCTTCTGCACCCCGATGGCCCGCAGGATCCCGATCTGCTTGCGGCTGTTGATGGTCTTGATCGTGATGACGATGAACAGGACGACGGTCGTGATGATGATGCTCACGATGAGGGAGACCATGTTGATGATGTCGAAACTCTGGAGCACGCTCCCGATCGCTTTCGAGAGGAGATCGTCCGTGGTATGAACCTGCGGGGAGACCCCGTAACTCATCAGCATGTCCTTGACAAACTTCTCAGAGTACCCAGGCTTGGTCTTGATAGTGATGTATTCTGCTTTGTCGAGGGATTCACCCTCAACAATTTCCATGTCTGACCACGTAATGAGTGCCGAGTTATCGGAAGAGGTCCATCCTGTCGAATAAATCCCTTTCACCCGGTAGTCCTTTGTGTACCCGTTCCCGAATTCGACCGTAATCGAGTCCCCGACCCGCACCCCGCCAAGCGAGGAGTAGAATTCATCCTCCTGGCTGACAGTCGCATCCCCAGCAATGATCTTTCCAATGATAATCTCGCCCGTATCGCTTTCACCCAGGTAACTGCCCGCGATCATCTTTGTATGTATGGGAGAGACGGACTTCTCGTCGGTCGGACGTATCGCCCGTATCGAACTTCCCAGGATACGCTGCCGGTACTTGAGCGTCGCACCTTTCGAGTAGTGCGGGGTTGCCCGTTCAACGCCCGGCATACTGTTGATGAGGTCGAGCGTAGCATCGAGGTCCGTGATGTACTGCTCCCCCGCCTGCGGGCTGACGAGCACGTTTCCGACCTCATAGTCGACGATCTGCGTCTTGATGGTCTGCCCAATCCCTGCAAAGAGTGACGGAAGGAAGATCATGTTGGTAAAGCACATCCCGACAATCAGGATTGTCAGGATCGCGCTTGACCTGCTCCCTCTCCGGAGAGACCGCCAGGCCAGGAACAGCGCTACTTTGAGTTCCTTTTTACCCATGGGAGGGCCCCGTTCCCATTCTTCTTCGGCAAATACCAATACCGGTAGGCAATGAAGCCGGCGACGAGGACGATGATCACGACGAGGACAATCGTCCCGGTGTAATCCTCGGGGGTCACTTGGAGGGACATCGGGAACACCACGGTATGGGTCCCAAGGTCGTCGGTATAGGTGACGGTCACGTGATACTCATACGTCCCCCCGGAACCTCCGTCAAGCATGAACAAGGCCGGGGCATCGTTGTTCGGCTTGATCTTTCCTATGAATGACTGCCGGTTCCCGGTCATGGGAAGGTCGATGACTGCGGTCACCTGCTTCGCCTCTCCCGTGCCGGTATTCTCGATCCGGATGGTGAGATCGAAGGGGGTCCCTGCAGTCACCCTCCTGGGAGTCGTATCGACAGAGACGAACCCGAGTTCCGCTTTACCCATGATCGGGACCTCGATTGTCTCCTCCTGGTGCCTCGCGGTCCCGTCCGGGAGCTTGTAATCGAACGCAAGCAGAACTTTCTGGAGGCCAACTGCCACGAACCTGTCGGTGATGAATTCGAGGGTGACTGTCCGGTTCTCTCCCCCGTTCAGGGGTTCGATGGTGAGGGTATTTGGACCCTTTGAACCAAGCGACGTCGTGGAGGTAGCGGTGGAAAGAACGATATCGCTTGCCCTGATTTCCCCTGCGTTCCTGATGATTAATACAACAGGGAAACTCTCTCCGGGATTGATACTCTCGGGAAGCTCCTTGTAGATGACCAGCGTGGGGCTCTGCATCACATACTGGGCGGTGTTCACGTTTACCGGTACTGGGTAGCGAACATTCTTCCCGCCGTTTATCTCAACCCAGACCTCGGGAAAGTACAGGCCCTCCTTTTTTGGTGCCTGGATTGAGAAGGTGACATCCAGAGACTGCCCCGGCCCAATGGCCCCGAAATGGTGGTACGATCCGTCGATTACGCGGATCTCGCCTCCCATCAGGCTCACGCTGTCGATGATGGCGGGTATGTCCGTGCTCTTCGTGGTCTGGAACTCACCAGAAACTGAAACACCTGATGATTCACGCAGGGATGCCGAGCTGGCGGTGTTCTTGAGAGTGACCTGGATCGTCCCGTAGCCTTCCGGTGCGAGGACTGATGGAGTGACCTTATAGTCTGTGATGATGACTGTCGGCTCTGCTGCAAAAACATGCGTGCAGCACGCTCCTGCGAAGAGCAGGATGAAGATTCCTGCGATGAAAAGATTGATGCTCCGGTTGTTTTCGTACTGCATGAGATCCCCCCAACCTATCAGGGCCGATCCTCGTTCCTTCTCCCGATGTATCCTCCATTTCATGGGAAAGAAACTTGTGATGGATCGAGGTTGCAACTCCAAGATTAATAATATTACTTAAAGTAAAGTTATAATTACCGCGAGTATGCTATTATTTAGCACTGGAGATTGAGGGCGATTGGCACGCTTATTTCCTGAATATCGGGAAGAGGTCCAAAAGAAGATTATCGCAACGGCTCATACCCTCTTCCACGAAAAGGGATACTCGAACACGAAGATGTCAGAGATCGCAGCTGCGCTTGGTGTGACCAAGCCGACCCTCTACCACTACTTTGACACCAAGGAGAAACTTTTCATTGCAGTAGCCGAGCATGAGAGGAAGATGCTGCAGGAATTCATTATCGAATCCTTCACTGACCGGGACTTTGTTGCGGGTGCGACAGCCTTTTTCGACGCCATCATGGAGGGATTCCTGAAAAATATCGGGCCCGAGAGCGTGGCCATCATCACGCGGGATGATCACCTCAGGCAAATAATCCTCGACGATCGGGAGAAGTTCATCGACGTGATCGCAGGATTCCTTGCAGAAAGGAAAGCGACAGGGGAGATAAGGGAGGATGCAGATGTCAGGATTCTTGCATGCACATTCAATGCCCTCTTCCAGGGTCTCCTGATCTATGCGATGCAA
>DUGV01000182.1 GCA_013331225.1 Methanolinea sp. | reverse complement strand
GAAGCAATAAAGTAAAAAATCCCCGTCTGTTCTTTTCTTAATCTGGTCAGACCATCACGATCGAATTTTTTTTTAGACCATTGCGATGAAATTCCGGAGCAGTTGCAGGCCCGCTGCACCGCTCTTCTCGGGGTGGAACTGGANNCCGACCGCGCCGCTCTTCTCGGGGTGGAACTGGACCCCAAAGACCCGGTCCCGGTTCCAGATAACTGACGAGAAGGGGCAGACATACTCAGTCGCTGCCATGGTGTACACGGCCTGCGTATCTGCATAATAGGAATGGACAAAATACATGAATTCTCCGGACTGTATCCCCTCAAAGAGCGGGTTTTCGGGGGCAGTGAGAGAGAGCGTGTTCCAGCCCATGTGCGGGATCTTATAGCCTTCTCTCCTGGGGAACCTCCGCACAACGCCAGGAACCAGCCCCAGGCCCCGGTGGACCCCATGTTCCTCGCTCCATTCCATCAGCATCTGCATGCCAAGGCAGATACCAAGCACGGGAACAGAGTGGGAGATATCCACGAGGACTTCCTGAAGATCCCCAAGTTGCTGCATCCCGTCCCGGAACGCACCCACACCCGGCAGCACGATCCCCTCTGCAGACGAGATCTCATGGATATCAGTCGAGATGACCGGCACACCCCCGGACTTCTCGATTCCTCTCCTCACAGACCGCAGGTTGCCAAGGCCGTAATCAACAATTATTATCTTCTTCAACGGGCACCCCCTTCATCCTCCACCGGGCCTCTCCTCTCCACGAGTCGGGGAGACCTTTTTCTTTCTGCCACTCTTCAAGGCGGGAGCTCCACCGTTGCCAGAGCAGGGGGTGGCTCTCTTCGATCTGCCGGAGTACGGCCACATCGCTGGATGGGCACATGAAGCACCCGACCCGGTCAAGCCCGGACTCGTAAAGCGGGTTATAGGGCGCGTTCTCCCTGAACAGGTACAGCCAGACCTGCAGTGCCGTCCAATGATGGATGGGAGCTGCAGAGAGCTGGCTTTTGAGGTGCGGGTTTCTCCAAACCCTCCCGCTTGCCATCCGCCTGAACGACTCGTATTTCCTCTGCCCGATGAATGAGAGGCATTCACCCCAGTGCTCCCTGATCACCTTCTCAACCGGGTTCAGCTTTGCGGTGCGGCAGCACCACCTGAAGTCGACCGCGGGAGGCCCGTGCACTTGGAACGCCTTCCAGAAGGCTTCTTCGCCGCGTGCCCGCACGACCGGGTTCCCAAATTCGCGGGAGACTTCCTCAACATTGCGGCAGGTTTCCGGGAATTCAAGCCCCGTGTCTGCAAAGAGCATGGGTACTTTGCCAAGCGCTTTATTCACGAGAAGGAGGGTTGCGAGGCTGTCCTTTCCACCCGAGTACGAGACATTCACCGGGAGAGGATTCCTCGCGGCGACATCCCGGATAAACGAGATCGCTTCTGCCTCCTGTTCTTCCAGTACCCCGGCAGATGCCTCGACTGCATCCTCCCACGTCGCCTCCCCCCTTGTGCAGTTCGAAGGGAAGTTCCGCCTTGTCCGGACAATTGCACCCCTCTCCATGTTCCCGGCCTCCTTTGCATCCACCTTTGCACGCCCGACGGCTACAACGGCTCTCTCCTCGTCAAGGACAAAGACTTCGTCTCCGCGGGAGACGGATGGTTCGATCTCGACGAGTCCTGGTGCAAGGACGCTTGCCCCCTCCTGCTGTATGGACGGGACCGCGCCGTTGTCGACGACCACGAACTTCCGACGCGGTGTCATGAAGACGGATGCCTGTGGACGGGGGATGGCTTCCCACCTTGACTCCCCAGGGAGATACTTGATCGACCCGACCACGCCCCCTCCCACGATGATCTCTTCCATTCGATCCGGGTCAGGCACCTTGTTCAGCAGCACAATGTGCCCGGGGGGAATGAGTGGAACACCGAAATGCTCCGAGTATACCCTGTTCACGTGGGAAATATCGGAAGGAAACGCAGGCCTCGCATCGGCAGGCGGGGTGATCATGACCTCGCGGGCGCGGGTGCTGCAGCGGGAGCAGACATTGGCCAGGACAGGGGTGTGGCAGGAATCGCACCACCAGAGCATCCTCCGGCGAAGTGATGGCGAGCGCATTGGGGGTACTTTTTGCAGATATTTCCATAAATATCCACAGGTAGCTGCCTTCCTCTTCTGCCTGACCAAAAGTTCGATGGACCACCGCACAGGGCGTGTAAATCTCGTTTTAATTCCAATAAATCACGTAAAAATCGTTTTAGGCATTGCCACAAACAGTATTGTTTATGTCCCTTGATTTACATAATCGATCATGATAGATTATACATAATGATGTGTGGTCTTCGGGTCTATTCGGCCCGATAGTTATATCCTGATTCAGGCGTCCTGTGATCTCCATGATGATTGGTGCACGTAATGAATACCGGGGCGACAGGTGCGGGAGGTCCGGATGATACCTTTCCTGCTCACGTTCATTCTCGCCCTACTGCTGTATCTCCTGCTTGCTGCCGGAAGCGGGAGCGTCCTGCTCTGGTCTCCTTCCGAACTGGTAGCAGGTGTTGCGCTCTCGCTTCTTGCCGCCGCAGTCGCAAGGAATTTACTCTGCAGGTCGGACAGTTACCGGATGGCAAACCCGCTGCGGCTTCTTCTCATCCCACTATACCTTCTCGGGCCATTCCTCCTCGAAGTGACAAAGGCAAACCTCGACGTGGCCTACCGTGTGATCACCGGGAATATCCGGCCCGGGATAATCAGGGTGCAGTCGGGCTTAAGGACCGACCTCGGCATCTTCATGCTTGCAAATTCCATCACACTCACCCCGGGCACCATCACTGTCGACATCGACGAGAAGAGCCACGACCTCTACGTCCATAATATCAATATCCCACAGGGGTGGGAGGAAAGGCCGCAGGTTGAGGAGAGAGAGCTTTTCTCGCTTGCGAACCTCCCCGCCTGGATACGGAGGATTGCGGAATGATCGACCCCTGGTATATCGCAGTGTGCATCCTCGTCATCCTGGTCTGCCTTTCCCTGATCCGGTTGTTCCTGGGACCGACCGCTGCTGACCGTGCAGTGGCAATAGACACCGTCAACACGCTCTCTGTCGCTGTCCTGATACTCCTCGGCGTGGCCTACCAGCAGATCATCTTCATCGATGTGGCGATTGTCTATGCATTGCTCTCCTTCGTGAGCACGCTCTATATTGCCAAGTACCTGGGAGGCGAGCTGTGATCGCGGATGTCCTTATCCTGGCATGCCTCGCGGTCGGGATATTCTTCAATGCGCTCGGAATCGCAGGGCTGCTCCGGTTCCCCGACGTCTATACGAGGATGCACGCCACGACCAAGATGACCACATTCGGGTCAATGTTCACCGCCCTCTCGGTGATCATCTACGGTGTGGCGCTGTTCCTTTCGAGCGGGGACGGGCAGTATGTGACGCTCTCTGTTCATACCCTGATCGCTGCGATCTCCCTTGCATTCACGAACGCGGTAGGGTCCCATGCCATCGCACGCGGCGCACACAAGGCCGGGATAAAGCCAGCTCCAGCAATCGTGGACCGGCTGGAGGAGTTTACACCATGATCGACCTGGTCATCCATGCCCTGGTAATTGCCGGGCTTGTTGCCTCCGCGCTGATGGTCTTTCATTTCCGCGACCTGCTTGCGGCAGCACTCGCTGCAGGTTTCTTCAGTTTCCTCATCTCGCTCGAGTTCTATATCCTGCAGGCCCCGGACGTGGCAATCTCGCAGGCTGCCATCGGGGCCGGGCTCACCACTGCCATCTTCATCATCGCCATACGGGCAACTACGAGATACGAGGGAGGTCAGCCATGAGGAAGATCCTGACCACGATCATATTCGTGGTGCTGGCAACCGGGCTCTGTGCCATCCCTGCTTTCCTGGCATTCGGCGAGCCCGCTGCGTCCGAGATGGACCAGTATTTCATTGGGCACGGGCAGTCGGAGGCCGCGGCAAACAACATCGTCACCTCGATCGTGTTCGACTACAGGGGATTCGATACGCTCGGGGAGTCTGTCGTCCTCTTCACCGCGGTGGTGGGGGTGGGGCTGATGTTCCGTTCAATGAAAGGAGGGAAAGAACAATGAGGATGAGCAAGATCGTGAGAACGGGGGCCAACCTTCTCTATCCCTTCATCCTCATCTTCGGCCTCTACGTGATCATGCACGGACATCTCACGCCTGGCGGGGGGTTCCAGGGGGGTGCGGTGGTGGCGACCGCCGCAGCCCTGGTCATCGTTGCCTATTCCTACGATGAAGTGACAGGCATGCTGAAGAAGACGGCGATGAAGGCCCGCGAGTCGATCGGGCTCCTGCTCTTCATTGGTGCCGGGATCGCCGCACTTGCGGTGGGCGCTCCGTTCTTCTATAACTTCCTTGCAAACAGCGGCCTCCTCTTCGGAATGTCAGTCCCAGCCGGCCCGAATCCCGGCGATCTGAACACCGCTGGAGTCATCCCCATCATGAATATCGCAGTGGGGATCGAGGTCTGGGGAGGTCTTGCGGTCATCCTCCTCTACATGCTCTCCGGTATCAGGAAGGAGGAGTCCTGACCATGTTCTGGAACCTTCCCCTCATCGCAGTGGTCGTTCTGACCATCATTGCACTTGCAATCATCGTGTTCAAGAAAAACCTTATCAAGGTCTTCCTTGGGATCGTTATCCTCGAGTCCGCAGTCAATCTCTTCCTCATATCGCTCGGGTACCGCGAGGGAGGGATCGCACCCATCTACACGAACGCACCATCGACTGCAATGGTGCTTCCCACCCCCCAGGCCCTCACCCTGACCTCGATCGTGATCGGGGTGGCCACGAGTGCCCTGCTCCTCTCGTTTGCCATAATCATATGGAAGAAGTACGGGACCATCGATATTGACAGGATCCGGAGGCTGAAGGAATGATCCCCTCCTTCATTGTGGAGAACTCCCCGGCCCTGATGGTTATCGTGCCCCTCGTTGCGGCCTTCATCACCCCGTTCATCGGTCGCATATCGTCAGGGATCCGCTCGCTCTGGGTGGGCGGTGCCATGGCCGTCACATCCGCCATCACCCTCATCCTGGCATTCGATGTGTACTCGGCAGGGACCAGGTTGTATGTCTTCGGGGCAAGAGCCGCATCGGCGGCAATCCCCCCCGACTCGGGCGGCATCCCCATCAGGATCATATTCGAGGTCGACCCGATGAGCGCCCTGATGCTCGTGATTACCGCGGTATCGGGCTTTGCCATTGTACTCTACTCCCTCTCGAGCGAGCGGTCCCACACGGGCCTTGAGAGCTACTACACACTCTACCTCCTTATGATCACCGGGATCCTCGGGATGGTCTCCACGGGGGATATCTTCAACTTCTTCGTCTTCCTCGAGATCCTCTCGCTTGCGTCCGCGGGGCTCATCGCATACCGGATAGACGGCGGAGTGGCGGTGGAGGCGGCCCTCAAGTACTTCGTCCTGAGCACGATTGGGGCACTTGCAATCCTCGTCGCGATTGGGATCTACTACGGGGAGTATAATGCCCTGAACATGGCCATGATCGCCGCGAGGATGCAGTTCTCCCTCCTTGACCAGGTGGCGCTGGTGCTGATCATTGCCGCGCTCGCGATGAAGTGCGGCGCGGTCCCGATGCATTTCTGGACCCCCGACGCGTACTCGATGGCACCTTCCTCCATCACCGCACTCCTGGTGGTCGCAAGCCAGGCAAGCCTCTATGGGCTCTTCAGGACCGTCTTTTCCCTCTACAACGTCACCCTGAACGCGGTGACGGTGGGGTGGCTGATAATAATCCTCGGGGTCCTCTCGATGGTGGTGGGAGTGACGATGGCAATCCCCCAGAAGAACGTGAAGCGCCTGATGGCCTACCATGCAGTCTCACAGACAGGGTACATGCTCCTTGGGGTCGGCGTGGGTCTTGCGGTCCTTGGGAACCAGTCGCTCCTCGACGCGTTCGGGTACATGGCCATGGAGGGGGGCATCTTCCACATCATCAACCATGCCATGTACAAGGGGCTCCTCTTCCTCACCGCGGGTGCGATATTCCTCCGCATCGGCACATACAACCTGAACAGGATGGGCGGCCTCGGCCACTCGATGAAATGGACGATGGTCTTCTTCGTGATTGGCGCGCTGGCAATTGCAGGGATTCCGCCCTTCAACGGGTTTGCGTCCAAGCTTATGATTTACGAATCAGTCTTTGTCTTCAATCCGCTCCTGGCAGTGATCGCGATGGTGGTGAGCATCCTGACCCTGGCATCCTTCGTGAAGGTCTTCCATTCCATCTTCATGGGTCCGAAACTCCCGGAGTTCGCCGATGTGAAGGAGGCGCCGATGCCGATGCTCCTCGGGATGGGCATCCTTGCACTGGTGGTGGTGCTCTTTGGCCTCTTCCCGGGCATCGTAGTGGAGAGCCTGATCACGCCAGCGGCCCATGCCCTGGTGGACCAGGGCGCGTATATCAGCGCGGTCCTCGGAGGTGCATGAGACAATGGACCTGACATCCACTCTCCTCACGGGGGCAGGTTCCTGGAACCCCCTTCCCTGGGTCCTCGGCATGGTGGTGGCCGCCATAATCGCCTGGCTGATCTATTCGATGGGAGAGAAAGGGTACAAGGCGGGAACTGCGCAGGCCGAACCGTTTATCTCCGGGAACCCGGAGCCCGAGAAGGGCATGGTCCATGTCCGTGCAGGGAACCTCTACTGGGGATACCTCGAGGCGCTCAAAGGGTACTATGACCGCCTCGTTCCCCTCCACACCGGCGACCTCCATGACTATGTCCTGTGGTACCTGGGAATAACGGCGCTTTTCCTTGTGCTGGTGGTGATCTCCGCATGAAGCTGAACACTGCATTCAACCGGTCCCTCTGGGTCTACCACTTCAACTCGGGTTCCTGCAACGGCTGCGAGATCGAGATAGTGGCGACCATCACCCCACGGTACGACCCGGAGCGGTTCGGCATAAAGCTGGTGGGGAGCCCGCGGCATGCCGACGTGATGCTCGTCACCGGGCCTGTGGTCCACAAGATGAGGGACCGGCTGCTCCGGGTATATGCGCAGATGCCGGAGCCCAAACTCGTGATGTGCATCGGGGCCTGCGGGATCTCAGGGGGAGTCTTCTATGATTCATACAACCTCGAGGGGCCTGTCGACGAGGTGATCCCTGTCGACGTCTATGTGCCAGGGTGTCCCCCGCGGCCGGAGGCAATCATCCACGGGGTGGTGAAAGCGCTGCAGAAACTTGAGCGAATCCAGGGAGGAGAGTCATGACCCACGCGTTCCTGACACCCGAGCAGGTGGTGGAGCGGTTCACCACGAAGTTCGGTGCTTCAATCAAGGGCACCCGGATAAGCGAGAGGAGGGAAGGGAAGAGAAAGGAGCCCGGATACGACATATGGATCGACCTTGAGCGGGATCTCCTGAAACCTGCCATCAGCACGCTGATGGACCTTGATTACCCGCACCTCTCGGTCATCTCCGGGAGCGACATGGGAGATTCCGTCCGTCTCCTCTACCATATGACCATTTACTACGGCAGGGCAAAAGGGGAGTACACCGTCACGTTCTCCGTGCTCCTTCCAAAGGGCGACCTCACCATCCCGACGATCTCCGACCTGATTCCCGGAGCAGTCTTTTCCGAACGGGAGAAGCAGGAGTTCCTCGGTGTGAAGGTCTCCGGCATCCCCGATGGCCGACGGCTCTTCCTCCCAGAGGACTTCCCCGAGGGCATCTACCCCTGGAGAAAAGACGGCACCGGAATCCCCGATGGCATGGTAAAGGACCTCTGGGCCTCGAAGAGGCCTACCGACAGGCCGGCACCACCCCTTCCGGAGGCCCCGGCATGTGAAATGGAGACCGAAGAGGCCCCTCTCTCGCCCGCAGGCCGGGAGCACGGAAAGGAGGGCGGTCAATCATGAGCGACGAGTCGAAGAAAGCACCCTACATCGTCCCCATCGGGCCAAACCACCCTGCATTGAAGGAGCCGGTGATGTTCACCTTCGAGATGGAGGGGGAGATGGTCAGGGACGTGGACTTTGCCCCCGGGCAGACGCACCGGGGTATTGAGTGGATGGGGATGCGCCGGAATCCCGTCCAGATCGTCCACCTCACCGACCGGATATGCGGCATCTGCGGGGTCTCCCACACGTTCGCATTCGCCCGCGCAGTCGAGCAGATTGCCGGGATCGACGTCCCCGAGCGGGCGGATTATATCCGCACCATCATTGCCGAGTTCGAGCGTATCCAGTCGCACCTCCTGTGGGCGGGCGTTGCCGCCCACGAGCTCGGCTTTGACTCGCTTCTTCACCTCACCTGGAGGGTGCGGGAGCNNGGGAGCAGTCGATGGACGTCATTGAGAACCTGACTGGAAACCGGGTGAACTACGGCATCGTGCAGGTCGGGGGCGTGCGCCGGGACATCGTCCCGGAGCAGCACCAGGTCATTGAGGACTGCCTCACCACGTACGAGGGGCTGCTTGGAAAACTTCTGAACCTCTTCCTTGACGATAAAACAATCAGGATGCGGTGCCGGGACTGCGGGGTGCTCTCAAAGAAAGAGGCGCTCGAA
>DUGV01000050.1 GCA_013331225.1 Methanolinea sp. | reverse complement strand
AAACGCCTCTCTGCCGTTGAAAAGAGAGGTGCGGCAAGGTAGATCCGGAAGCAGGCGAATGTGAGGACATCGATCATGGGAAGATCGGGGAACCGATCCAGGAACACGCCTTTTCCGGGACGCCGTGACGGACCCGCATGGTCTGCGCCATAATAGGTGGTGTCGACCCCGCATGTAGGAGAGGAGTTGACCCCGATGCAGCAAAGGGGCCGGCCACGTGTCGTGATTACCTTCCGCACCTCTTCTTCAAGCTGGTCGATGAGGCGTGAGAACTCGGTTGTGTTGAGCCGGTCGAGAAATGTGCCGGGGTCGCGATCACTTCCGAGGTAAAGGGTTTCCGGGCACGGAAGAGGAACGATCTCGATTTCGAACATCCGGCAGCGCTCGATTGCCTTTCCAAACGCCTGGAGATCCGTGCCCCTTGTGATCCCGCGTGCCCGGAGTTCGGGGTGCAGGATACATGGGCACATCAACACGTACATTGATAGAGTGGTAGAGGCGAAGAGGAGATAGATGATTCCCCTGTATGCATTCAGAGACAATTCCTGCGACCCGCGAAAGTGCACCATCAAACGGATGGAACGCTCCGGACTCGTGCGGGTGCTCTCGAAGATCTCCAGGATTCCCAGGAACACCCTTCTCCTGGACCCGAGGGCCGAGCAGGCGCTCTCTCCGGCTGACCGCCCGGTCCGCTCAATCACGGCGCTCGACTGTTCTTGGGAGGTGCTCGATAAGATCCCGTCGGGTTCCTGGAGGAGGCAAAGAGCTCTCCCCTTCCTCGTGGCTGCAAACCCCGTAAACTTCGGGAGGCCGTGGCGGCTCTCTTCGGTGGAGGCGCTCGCTGCTGCCCTCTTCATCCTCGGCGAGCAGGACCAGGCTGTCCTCATCCTAGGGACCGCGCCGTGGGGAATCCGGTTCCTCGAGCTGAATGAAGAACCTCTTGGACTCTATGCCGGTGCAAAGGACAGCAGGGAAATTCTCGAGATCCAGGGCTTCTACATCTGATTCGTCGCAGCAAAGGTAGGGATCGTGACAACAAGATGCCCGAGAAGCACCCCTCCTGCTCCCCTGATGGGTGATATTTCCGCGTCAAATAGATCATCCCTTTCCCCTACCCGTATCCTGACAGTGGGTGATCCATCCCCATCCATCCCTGAATAATCCAGATACTCCCTGATAAGTGGGTTGTCATCGGGATGGCAGAACTGGGAGAGTTCTTTTCCGATCAGCACGTTCTCACTGCTCTTTGCCAGTGCGAGAAACGGGGAGTTCACCATTCTGATACGGGCTTTTCTGTCAAGGATGGCCACGCCCTCCCTGAGGTGCGCAAAGGCAATCTCCAGGCATGCAAGGCTCTCGCGCTCTCCTCCCCTGGATTCCCCGGAAGAGCCGGGTGTCCAACCTTCCACTTCCGGGTGGGGGTGCATGGTCTCCCTGGCTTTTTTCCACTCCGACATGTCACGGAATGACTCGATCGCGCCGATGATGTTGCCGTCCCGGTCAAAGAGGGGGGTTGCTTTCCCCCAGAGATATATCCCTTTCTCGTCATGGCTGCCTGGGATCAAGGACTCGACAAAGATGCTATCCCCAAACCTCCTGATGCCCGGGTACGACTTTGCCAGTTCGTGTGCGGGGAGGTCGAGGATGTCGACGAGGATAGGCCGGGTCCCCCCAAGAAACCCGAATGCGAACTGGTACGAATCAGAACCGAGGACGTCGCTGCTCTTGACACCCGAGATAGTCTCGAGCGCCCGGTTCCATGCAATGACCCGTCTTTCGCGGTTGAGGATGAATGTAGGGTCCGGCATAAACTCGATGGCGTCCTGCAGCTTCTCGTGGGTGGTCTTGAGGGCTTTTTCGATCACTTTCTGATCCGTAATATCCATGAAGGTGCCCATCCCACAAAGGATCGCTCCCCTTTCGTCCTTTACCTGCGTTGCCGAGACCTGGAAGAACCGCAGCATCCCTCCAGGCATCTTCACCCGCAGCTCCCCGCTCCACCTCCCTTCTGCAATGAGCATTTTTTTCACGTCATCAACGGGGGGAACAGTCTCTCTTGCAATCTTCCAGAATTCATCAATGTGATTCTGAAGCATCTCATCCAGGCTTTTTGCGCCAAAAATGCTCAGGAACGCTTGGTTCGCGTAGATGAGATGTTCGTCGGCATCGAAGATGATGATGCCATTGATTGCCGATTCGATCGCGGTGTTCTTGATTTGAATCTCTTTTTCGGCCTCCACTTTCTCGGTCATGTCGATAAACGAGGACATCATCGCGATGGGTGTGCCATTCTTGTCCCTGATCAGGTTGGCGGTATGGTGGGTATGTACCCGGCTCCCATCCTTCCTGATGACAAGGATCTTTCCTTTCCATATGCCTCCCTCTCTCAAGACCTTTAGCACGTCTTTTACTCCGGGCCCGGGATTGAGAGGATTTCCGAGTGTTTCTATGTGGCATCCGAGGATATCTTCCAGGCTGGGTATTCCGAATATCTTCAGGAAGGAGGCATTTGCGTAGGTGATCCTGCCATCGAGCGTGGCGAGTCCAATCCCGTTGATGGAGGAGGCAATCGCCATGTTCATGACGAGGAGGTTCTCCTCTGCATGTTTCCTCTCGGTAATGTCCCTTCCCACTCCCTGATACTCCACGAGCTCTCCTGAATCGTTGAAGATTGCCCTGTTCGTCCACTGCTGCCATCGGATGTTCCCTGCAGGATCGAGAACACGCTGTTCATGGGAAAGGAACGGGTGCTCATGGTCCAGCGAGAGGATATTCTTCTTCACCACGTCCCGGTCGTGCTCATAGACTTGCGAGAATATATCCGTGCCGATGATTTCCTCCTTTTGGCGTCTTACATATTGGCATATTGCATCGTTCACGAACGTGAACCGGAAGTCCGGTTTGAACCGGCAGATAAGCTCAGTCTGGTCCTCAACAATTGCCCTGTACCTGGCCTCGTTGATCTTCAGCTTCTCTTCATACGAACGTGGAAGAGTCACATCCTCAAAGATCAGGGTGAATCCCCTGCTTCCATCGTCAAAGACGGTTGGGACAACCTTCAGGGCAAGGAAATACTCCCGACCATCCTTGGTGAAACTGATCTCCTGCTTCCCTTCATCCATCCGCCCGGAATCTGTCAGCAATTCACCAAGGATGGTACCTGAAATTCCAGGAATCTGGGCCGCCCTGATATCATTTCCGAGAAGTGTGTCCCTTTGCAGGGAGAAGAAGGAGAGGAAATTGTCATTCACATCGATGATCTTTTGTTCCGTGTCCAGGATCAGTATCAACTCGGTTGCAAACTTCAGCATAGAGGAGATAGGGACCCGCTGGGAGAGGGAGTAGACCTTGACATTGCCATACAGCCGCATCTCCACCTGCCCGGTGATGAGAAGGATTTCAAGGTACTTTGCAACTGAATTCCGGTTGAGCTTGAGCATCTGCGAGATGTCCGAGATTGTCAGCCCTTTCGGACGGCTTTTGAGAAGCCTCTTTATCCTCGTGATCTTCTCCTGGTCCAGGATCATTACAGTGTTGTGTTCCCCCTCACCCCCCAATAAATATTTGCCAATCAATAAAAATCAGGTAATTGGACTTCTTTTCGGAATAAAATGCAATACATGACAGCAATGCCGGGAATGCCTCTAATATCTGCATGAATTTCAGACGCGCTTTATCCCACAACCTTTTTCTCTCCCAGTGTGTCACATGTGCACATGGAGCACACGGGAAAGCCTGCTGAGATTCTCCTCGTCGAAGACAACCCAAACGACGTGGAGCTTATNNCACGTCTTCCAGTGGTGCAATCTCTCAGACCGGGTCCATGTTGCCTGGAATGGAGAAGAGGCGCTTGACTATGTATTCGGAACGGGCCCCTACAGGGGACGGGACATCAGGGGCCAGCCCCGTGTCATCCTCCTCGACCTCAAACTCCCGAAGGTAGATGGAATCGAGGTTTTGAGGCGCCTGAAAGAAGACGAGAAGACCCGCACCATCCCTGTCGTGGTACTGACCTCCTCCCGTGAGGAACGGGATATTGTGCAGAGCTATGACCTTGGAGTAAACAGTTACATCGTGAAACCGGTACAGTTCGATGAGTTTGCAAATGTCATCCGCGAGATGGGACTTTACTGGAGGATGATCAACCAGCCCCCTGTCAAGGACGAAAAATAAGAGCAAAGGACGGGTATTTTCTCCCCGCGCCCCTCATGCATCTCGCCGGGCATCTCTCTCCTTCACCGGCTTGCCGGAAAAGATCGTGTCTGCTACTTCTTTTGTGCTTCCTCTTCCATGTACTGCCGGATCTTCTTCTCCTCCCATTCGCTCGAGAAGACCCTTCCTTTCCCAAACACGCGTGATCCGTGGAATACCACCGCGATTCCCCAGAAGATGGTCACCCAGTAGAACCACCATTGTCCCGGGGAGGTGAGGATATTCACGAGGAACAGCAGGACATTGATGAAAATGAAGATCCCGAGATGTGAGTAGAATCCCTTCACTTCACCGAGTCGTTTTTCAGCCCTTTCTCTTGCTTCGTCTGCCATTGAAGCCTGCACACTCCTGTTTGTTTCTCTCATTTCTGATTAAAAAAATGTGATCGTTGACCCGGGCCTGGGCGCGCCAGCTGATCCATCAGCGCCATCTCAATCATTCCTGGCACTATATCGTGAAATCACTTATGAGGTGTATTCCAACACTGCATCACTTTCATGCACCAAGCCTGGATCCGGTCTTTTCATCCATTGTAATGGTGACGGTCAAAACAATTCCTGAGAAATTCCTGCCTTCGGTGCTCGCTTGCATTCACCGGTGGCTTGAGATACCCTGACTCTGGGGTCTGGAGCGCAGGGCAGAAGGGACAGAGGGCCGCATCCACGTCATTTGCTTTCGTCCTGACAGGGCAGTAATACACCCCGTCTATGCTCTCGACCCTGTCTCCGCCGGGAAACGGCATTCCGACCGGATGGCCCGGAATGCCCTGTACGAACATGCAGAACCCGCTCAAAAGGTACTTGAGAAACCGGATCCGGTTCTCCTCGGGGTTCCCTGTCGCGCAGTGTGCGGAGACCATCCTCCAGTAAGCCGGGTGGTGTGCCGGCAGCCTCTCGTTCATCGACGAGAACACCCCCTGCTGGTTCATCAACCTCACGTTCTGGTAGGTCCCGTGGAGATATCCTGTGATCGTCTCCTCCAGAGCTTTCCGGTAGACGGGGCTGATATCCCGTATCTTCTTTGAGAAGTTCCATCTCATCCGCTGCAGGTCCCGGGGACTGCAGGCAAGCACGAGTCGGGCAATACCCCTCCCCAGTTCGCCACCTGTCGCGAAATCTGCGAGCTCTTCACATTCTTTCTGAATAGATGACGTATGCATCGGGTCGACCCCATCTCCCTGGTTCTTTCCTTGCTGACATGTGAGGGGTGTTCCTCTTATTCACGACTGTTTTTAGGTGTTTACACTGGTTTTCATTCTCTTAGTCTCTTTCTGGATTCATGTATTCTCCGGATCTTCTCAATCGTGTTCACTGGCAAGGAGATAGTATGCGGCAAGGCCTTTCCATTCACCCCAGCATTCCGCGATGGCCCGCACCTCTTCGGCCGAAATCCTCTCCCCCGGGAAGTATACCCTGGCAGTCGCTCTCCTGACCCCAAGATCATCTGCCGGGATGGTGTCGATCCTGTGCATGCCCCGCAGGAGCACGAACTCTGCCGTCCACCTCCCAACGCCACGCAGTTCACACAGTTCCTCGATGATCCGGCTCGAATCGCGAATATTTTTCATGGACTCAAGATCCAGCGTTCCTCCCGCCACCATCTCTGCCGCGTTTTTGATATACTCCCCTTTCCTTGCCGAAAGACCGCATGCCCGGAAGTCTCCGATGGTGCCCCCTGCAAGGTCCGAAGGTTCCGGATAGGAGAAATACGTCATTCCCCCAACCTCCATCTGCTCCCCGAAGCGCCTTACCATCCTGGCCTCGGCAATCCTTGCAACCCGGGTGGAGATCTGCTGCTCGATGATGGATGTGACAAGGGCCTCGAATACCGTGGCCGATTGCGGCGCCTTGAGGCCATACAGGGACTGTGCGATCCCAGTCATCAGGGGATCCCCGCGGATCGCACGGTAGAACTGCCGCAGGTCGTCCTGAAGGCTGAGTTGAAGTGAGACCTGGTTTCCTGCTCTCTCCCTCCCATTTTCGCCGACTTCGTCATCAGAGAGGATGTCAACGGCAAGAGCCGGATTCTCTCCATCACCAATGTCCCGCACCTGCACCAGCACTGGTCCCGCGTCTACCCTGATGACCTGCCGGAGGACCCCGTGCTGGAACCGGCGTATTGCAGGGTCGCCTTCAGCGAATACCCTGCAACTCAGGATGAGGTCGTAGGGCGGAACAGGGGAGAGAAAGAGGGGCATATTATGGGATTAAAATCGGCGAGAGAAATAGAAAAAAGTTATTTGTGGATCTTCACGTTCCCGCCACCCAGCGTAGTGCCCGGGTCCCCAGTCGTTGATCCTGCGCCGTTGTCATAGACGAGCGTATTCGTAGCCTTCTCCCATATCTGTATCCTGAAAGTATCGTCTCCACCAGAGAGCGCGCCATCAACTGCGACAATCTGGAATCCATAGAGACCATTCCCGTTGATGGTTCCAGAACCGCGATAGATTGCCTTTGGCCCCGTGATTACCAGCCATTCATAACTGGTTGCCTTGAACTTGAGATCGGCATCCTTTAGGTGGAACTCGGTCTCCCCGGTGGGGATTGTGGTTCCCTTCTTGTACTTGCAGTTCAGCCCAAGGTTTGCTTTTCCTGTTGATGTTGCATCCGGCATGTATGCTCCCACCGGTGAGAGGATCCATCCTCCTGCTGTGACGAACGCGCCGTTCGGGTCGTAGACTGCGACGAGGAGTGGGTCGGAGAGTGCATTATTTCCCGCCGCGTCAATTGTCCGGACAAGGACATTGAACACTTCGGCAGAGGCCCTTCCCGGAAGTGTGACAGTTGCACTTTCTGTCATTTCGTCAAAGGCTCCGTCTGTAGCGATCAGGGGGTTCCATGTGATTCCATCCACTGAATATTCTACATTCGTGATGGTGGACCCTCCGGTGAGTGAGTCATCAACGGTAACGGTTACAAGAACCGGTGTGTTTATGGAAGCCGGGTTCGGGGTGGCGAGGAGGTCGGAGATGAGAGGGGGTGTGGTGTCTGGGATTGTCTCGATCACCGCTACCAGGCTGAATACCGAAAGCCCGTTCGGAGAGAGGGCGGTGAAGGTATACACCCCGGCAATCTCATCAAACACATAAATCGGTTCAAGAATCTCTGTTGTACCATCATATTCAGAGTACCTGAATATCCTGACCCGGTCTGGTCCACCTTGAGATACAACCCAGCTTTCTGGAGCAGTCATGACGATGGTTGCATCCATTACATCAACGCCGTTCTCCAGAGTAGCCCCGATGATGTTGAAGGCATAGGCAATGTCGACAATATCAAGTGATGCATCCACTGCTGCAAGTTCGTAAGCGGTCTGGACTCCAGTACTCGCGGTTTCATTGATATTGACCGCGATGATAACATCCTCGAGATACGCGCTGTTTTCTGGGGTCAGATTTGCTTTAAATGAAGCCCCCACATCACCAATATCTGCAATCTCCCACACAAGTGGGGCATTTTCGACTGTTATTGAATTCACTTCTCCTTGAAGCAGGCCATTGACTTCGGTAAAGCCGTCAGTAACAAGAGTAGTGGTAAGACCGTTCATCGTGATAGTGAGGGTATCATCATCAATTGAGAATACGTTGCCAATGAACTCATCCACGGATGCAGAATCGAAGGTCACATTTATCCCATCGAATTCCACTCCCGGAGCCATCAGGAAATAGAGTGTTTCTTCCAGTTCATTCACAACCAGAATATATCCCGCTATTCCTGGTGATCCAAGATTATCGATGGCTGTGAGGGTTATCACGTATAAGTCGGGGGTCGTAAATTCATACCACATGTTGATGTCGGTGGACACGATTTCTGGATATGGTTGTGATCCCGAAAACACCTGCCACGCCAATTCATTAATTGTGCCATCCTGATCCGTTGCAGTGCCAGAAAAATGAACAATCTGCCCTGCGATGAGGGGAGGTTCAATGTCCATGGTAAAGTCCACAACCGGCGGGTAGTTGACAAGGATCTCCTCCTCATATGAGCCCACAGCACCATTCCCATCAGTGACTGTGAGATTGACAGTATAGAATCCTGATTGGGAATACTGGTGTAAGGGGTTCTGTTCATTTGATGTTTCACCGTCGCCAAAGTCCCACGACCATTCAGTTATTGTGTCGCCATCATCGGGGTCCCAGGAATTATCGAAGAAGGTGATTACATCATCCGGTGTAGGGATGTCCTTATTTGAAGAATCCTGGAAGTCGAATAAGAAGAATGCAAGCGGAAGTTGGTTCTCGGGAATTTGGACGAAATTGACGAGGGGGAAATAATCAATGGTCTCACAATATTCCTGTGTCCCATCACCGTCCATATCCCAATAACCGGAAATTATCACATAGGGTTCATCTGCGAACCCATCGTGGTTCTGGTCAATTGCTGTCTGAGAGTATCCACTTCCTTCAGGTGTTCCCCAGTAGTTTCCTCCGATAGATGGTCCTCCAGCGATGTTCTGCTCTTCTATTGGAATTGAAGCATTCCAGAAATGTTGTGGGCACCACCATTCTAAACTTTCAAATCCGACATTTTCTGTATTATTGAAATAATTATTATAAATGTGACATTCACTGCCATCAAATAATATCCCCGGTAAACCATTCCCTTCAATGATATTATCCATGATTAATGAATAATAAGCAGGTATGTAAAAACCGCCACCCGGATTATGAGAGACAGTATTATTAATTATTTCCATTTCTTCGCCGCATCCACTAATTGCCCAATCATTAGACCCGGTGACAATATTGTCTGATATTCTACCAGTACAGCCAGACCCGATACCTAATCCGCAATCTGTCACAACATTACCAATAATCTGAGCCGTACCTCCCTCAACAATAATGCCAGGTCCTATCAATCGGGACAACTGGTTATTTTCGACAATCATCACGATACTTTCATCGTTATCAGATGAAGCTATGAATATTCCATTAGAATCTGAATCCTCGGCTCCATTAGCCGTGATGGTGTTCATACGTACTTTAAGATTAGGAGGGGATGACGGAAAACCATCAATCCAAATCGCATTATTACAATTATCGATAAAATTATTTTCAATTATATGATTTGCAACAGGGTGGGCTTCGATGCCACAATACCACTCCGATAGAGTGAGGTTTCGAACGGTGACATTCTCAATTCTAAGGCTATCAATTTCATCCCCTGAGTCCCCAATAAAAATTGCACTCACAGAATTCATATAGACCCCATTGTATTGATCGATTGCATCTAAAACATAGCCATCCCCCTCAATAACCACATCAGATGATCGTACCCACATAAGCGGGTAACCATTACCAAAAGTGCCTGAGGTATCACAGGGAAATTCAAAATCGATGATGTCCTCATCAAAAATGTAGGTTCCGGGCTTATCGATGATATATCGCGTTGTCTCATTGTTCAGGACCGTAGAATTAAGATAATAGATTCCATATTCAGGGGGAGACGTGAAATGCACAAGCGGGTAGTAATCGATATTCTGGGCATCTATCTCATATGGTTCATCTGCAAACCCGTCATTATCTTCGTCCAGTGCTAAGTCAGAGACTCCTGTTCCATCAGGTGCTCCCCAATAGTTGCCACCGATTCTGGGACCGCCGATAATGTTTGGACCCATACCCGATTCAATATTCCAGGAACATGACGGGGAGTTAGCTGAAAAAACAATGTTATTCAGGTTTTTCAAATAGTTATTGAATATCAAATTCTGGCAGTCGGTGTTGATGACTGTAATAAGAATGCCGGCCTCCTCATTTTCGGTTATGAAATTTCCATATATTTGGTTCATGTCTGAATCTGATATTGATATGCCATTGAGACTGCCAGAAATCGTATTATTGCATATAAAATTTGCCATTCCGTCAATCATTGTTATACCATAATCTTCTCCCTGAATTGTATTTCCGGAAAGAATATTATTCGAACCATATATCTGGATGATGCTTCCCCCTTGTCCAGGAGAGCCACCATATAACGAGTTATTGATTATTTCGCAATTATCACCGGTTAGCCATATTACCATTGTATGCCCGGTACTGTAAAAAATCGAGTTATTAATGATGTTTTCGTTTCCGGTTATTGCAATTCCATCCCAGCCAGAGAACTCACAGTCAATAATTTTACAGCGATTACCATATAAATTTCCACCAAACTCCGAATCTACCTTATTTTTCGAGAACGAGACGTTTTCAGCATAATTATATTCGTCACCAATATTTACCCCACAACCGTAACTAGGGGAAGACCCGAATTGGTTATCTTCAATTATTGAATTTCTTCCATTAAATTGGATGAATTGTTCATTTGATTCGAATGTGTTGTTTCGAATGAGATATTCGTCACCACTTATAAATCCACAACTCCTTTCACACTGAAGGAGATTATTTTCAATAATCACTTTATCCGCCAATGAAAAAATTCCAGGATGATCACTTTCACTTCCTCCCTGGAGGATATTACTGTGAATAATAACGTCCTGAACATATTCTGAGTCTATATTAATTGACGATGTAGGCCCTCCTCCGTAAATAGAATTATTGGCAATCAGAACTCCTGAACTGGGTCTTGTCGCAGTGATTGAAATATAGTCGTATGGATTACAGCCAGGATTTAATGTATTATCCTCTATTTTTAATTCCTGACTATTGCCACAATAAATTGCGCTTTGCGTGTTTGAGAAGACATTACCTGTCAGAATTAACGAGTTAGTATTATAGGCGAATACCGAGTTCTGCCACATATCGAAGTAAATATTCCTGATTGTGACATTTTCAAGATCAGAACCCTGATCCGGGGTATCACCGAAATCTTCTGAAGAAGATATTATCAGAGCGGAATTAGTCCATAGGATATCTGTGAGATCTGAAGAGAGCGAATGATACTGCCCATCGAGAACGACATCCGAGGTTTTTATCCAGATTGCACCTCGATACTCATCCTGACTGGTCGGTATTCCGCTAATATCCTCATCAAAAAGGTATATTCCGGGTTCTTCAATTATAAACACCGGATTTTCAGCATTCAACACTGTGCTGTTGATGTAATATGTTTCACCGCTGACGCATCCTACCATACCGAAAAGGATGACTGAAACCAAAATACACGAGAAGCAAAGCTCTTTTTTACTTCCCACTTTCACGATTGTCATATCTCATTCTCCACAAAATTTCAGTACCTTGCATACACATTTCCAAAGGTCCCCACAAAACCAACCCAGCATCCGCTACTCAGCCCAAGACAAAAGCCCAGACACTCAGCGGAGCATCCACTATGCCATGTTCTCTGGATCACAGCATATGACGATTTCTGCGGACTCCCCCGGTAATTGGTGTGTCACTATTGAAGAGCATAAATCTTGTGAAATAATTCTGAAGAATATAACTCCATTCATTGATTAAAAACGAAAAATATGGCCAAATTTAAAGTTATTTCATTTTCTGACTGCAACGCAGTCATGATTTTTCTCCTCCCCCACAATTGACAATCTTTAACTCCCCTCATTCCCACCACCTCACCATATGATCAGAGTCGCCATCAACGGGTACGGGACGATTGGAAAGCGGGTCGCGGATGCTGTTGCGGCCCAGCCGGACATGAAAGTCGTCGGGGGCTCGAAGACGAAGCCCAGCCACGAGGCCTTCGTTGCGAAATCGCGGGGGTATCCCCTCTACATCGCAGATCTCTCGAAGAAGGCTGCATTCGAGAAGGCCGGCCTCCCTGTTGCAGGCAGCGTGGATGACATGCTGAAGGCCGCGGACATCGTGGTGGATGCAACGCCGGGCGGCGTGGGGGAGAAGAACAGGCCGCTCTACGAGAAGGTGGGCATCAAGGCCATCTGGCAGGGAGGCGAAGATCACGAAGTTGCAGGGTTCTCCTTCAACTCGGACTGCAACTACAGGGACGCCATCGGCAAGCAGTTCGCCCGGGTGGTCTCCTGCAATACGACCGGCCTCTGCCGGATAATCAATGCCATGGACAAAGCATACGGCGTCGAGAAGGTGCGGGCGGTGATGGTCAGGAGAGGCGGGGACCCTGCTGACATAAAGCGCGGGCCAATCGATGCGGTCGTGCTGAACCCCGTGCACATCCCGAGCCACCACGGCCCGGACGTGCAGAGCGTGCTGCCCCACATCAACATCGTCACGCTGGCAATGATTGTCCCCGTAACAATGATGCACATGCACGTCGTGCAGATGGACCTTAAAAAAGAGGCGAGCCGGGAGAAAGTCCTCGAGATCATCGAGAAGCATCCGAGGATGGGACTGGTCCGGAAATCCACTGGGATCACCAGCACCGCCGAGCTGAAGGAGTACGCGATGGACCTGGGGCGGTGCCGTTCGGACCTCTGGGAGAACGGCATCTTCGAGGAATCTGTATCCTGCATCGGGAAGGAGCTCTATCTCTTCCAGGCCATCCACCAGGAAGCGGACGTGGTGGTGGAGAATATCGACTGCATCCGGGCAATGATGGGCACCGAGAAAGACCCTGCAAAATCCATCGCCACGACCAACAAGGCAATGAACTTCGTGGCAATCAATTAACCCCTATTCGATTTTTTGGGCTGGAAACATTCTTTTTCGGGTGTTTTCCAGCGTATGCCTAAAGAGAGCCCTCTTATCTCCCCTCTCCTGGCCAGCCCTCCCAAAACCAGGTGATGCCAGGAAAATCCGCTGAGTGGGTATTGTGGCATCCCATGGATGGCTCCAGACCCTGGTGTGAGAATAAAGTGAGTTGCCATGAAACCTGGACCACCAAAAAAATCAGACCTTTCCCAATGAAAAGCGCAACACCCACACAGTATTACTGACCGGCCGCATCTGTGCTGTTCATAAGCATTAACACCACGAATTCCCCATTTTATATGAATGGACGCGTACGCACTGGCAACGAGGAACACCGTGGAGGTGGTCACGGACGAGGAACTCCGGGAAGTCCTCGCCAGGCCGAAGAAGAGGGTGTATGCCGGCTACGAGCCGAGCGGAGAGATTCACCTCGGCCACCTGGTCACCGTCAACAAGCTAGTAGACCTGAAACACGCCGGCTTCGATGTCGTGGTGCTCCTCGCCGACCTGCACGCCTTTCTGAACCGCAAGGGGAACATGGAGCAGGTCCGGGAGCTGGCCATGTACAACCGCAGGTGCTTCGAAGGGCTCGGCCTCACTGACGTGGAGTACGTGCTGGGGTCGGACCTCCAGCTCGACCGCGACTACGAACTGATGGTGCTTCGCCTCTCCCAGCAGATCACATTGAACAGGGCCACGCGGAGCATGGACGAGGTGGGACGGCAGATGGAGACCCCTACCGTCTCGCAGATGATCTATCCCATCATGCAGATGGTGGATATCGCACGACTCGGGGTGGATGCGGCGGTCGGCGGCATCGACCAGCGAAAGATCC
>DUGV01000101.1 GCA_013331225.1 Methanolinea sp. | reverse complement strand
CCCCGCTCGCGAGGTCTTCCACGAACCCCTGGAGCACGCATCCCCCCTCCGCATAGGCGAGGGAGAGGGCATAGAAGGGGATGCCTGCGACTGCATTGTAGGTCCCGTCTATCGGGTCAAGGAAGATAGTCCCTGCATCGCCGGAGATCTCCACCTTTCCGGCCTCTTCGGAGATAAGGGTCCTGCAGAGGGGGTGGTCCTGCAGGAACCGCAGTACACAGTCCTCTGCCACCTGGTCGATCAGCTTGGTAGGAGTGCGATCCGCACCCATGCGGACAGTCCGGCCGCCCTCATCGCTACCCACCAGGTCACGGATTGCGCCCCGCACTTCACGGGCAAGGAGTGTACATGCGTCTAAAAACTCCATGGTGCCTGATCCGACCGTTTCTGTAGGAGTATTTATCTGTAGATATAAAGATACATGTTACTGCGTTTTCACGCGGGCGTGAACCATAATGAAGGAACAGACAGAGGTAGGAAAGCTCAAAGAAGGGCGGTACATGGTAATTGAGGACGAGCCCTGTAAGATCCTCGGGATATCGGTCTCAAAACCAGGCAAGCACGGAGCCGCGAAGGCCCGAATCGACGCGGTGGGTCTCTTTGACGGGGTCAAGCGCTCCATTGTCCAGCCGGTCTCTGCGAAGACCTACGTGCCTGTGGTGGAGAGGAAGAGCGGGCAGGTCATTACCATCAGCGGGAACACCGTTACCCTTATGGACATGAAGGAATACCACAACTTCGAGATCGAAGTCCCTGCCGATAAGATGGACAGGATCGAGATGGGAAAAGAGATCCAGTACATGGAAGCGCTGGGGAAGAGGAAGCTCGATCTGGATTGATACCACCTCTGCATTCCCGCGAGCCCTTCTTTTCAACCATTTTTCCCGCTGAAACACCAAAAGAATCCTCGAACGGTGACTGAACGGGTCCTGCCTGTCCGGTTCTCGACCCCGCAAAAACTAAAAGAGCGGCTTCCATGAGGAATACCCGCAGACTTTTCACGAGGTTTTTTAGTATTTCCCGAGATACCGTTCCGGGACTTTAACCTCCATCCTGTACGAATATACCATGTGCGTGTGGACCACGAAGTAGTAGGACCTTGTGGTGGTCCCCTCGTAGAACTTCTCCACCCACGGTCGCGGATCGTTCTCCTTCTCCTTCTCCCAGAGCTCGGCATCGAGGCCGCCACGAGGTTCAATCCTCCGTACAAGGGAGTGATCGGCCGCGTCCTTCACTTCTATCGAGAAAGACGGGAACACTTCAGAAGCAGTAAAACTCGCAATCCCTGCAGCTTTTGATTCAGTCTCTCCAAAAAAAGTCGTCTTCCAGGGGTCTACGGTGTAATGCAGCTCCCAGTAGGGGAACGGCATGGAGATCGTCTGGGTCGTCCCACCTCCCTTGGACTCGATCGAGGCGTACGTGAGCAGTCTCTCTGGCACCGGGGTCTCTTCGGGGAGGCGGGTAAAAGTGGGGGTGGAGGCAGGGCTCTGCAGCGAGACATAGCCGAGGCTCTGCGAAGTGCCGCTCCAGGTCGGGGTCGGGGTAGGTGCCTTCGATGCGGGCTTTTCCGGTGTGGAGGGTGTCGCAA
This sequence comes from Methanolinea sp., assembly GCA_013331225.1. Lineage (GTDB taxonomy): Archaea > Halobacteriota > Methanomicrobia > Methanomicrobiales > Methanospirillaceae > Methanolinea_A > Methanolinea_A sp11423u. The sequence continues at coordinate 3,556 of DUGV01000101.1, read as the reverse complement.
CCTCCTGGTATCCCGGTGGAGGTGACGTTGGCCCGGGAGACGATCCAGGCAGGAAAGGGAGGGTGAGATCCGGGGACTTGCCGGTGAGGATTGGCTTGACTACGACTGCCATGACCACCACCACTCCAAGGACGACGAGGAGTATGGCCATGTCCCTCTTCTCCATGGAAGGATCTTCGACTGTTTGATATTAAGAGGTTACCCGTAAGGGAACCATGCCTACCTGGTGCAGAGCGCAGCGGTCTCGCCGTACTGGAGCACGTGACCCCGCATTGCTCCCACGAGATCGGCCTTGTTTGCACCGGGGGCAAGGTCAAGCATTGTGTCGAGGCCCCAGACTTTGAAGGTATACCGATGGGTGCTCCCGCGTGGGGGACACGGGCCGGTATACCCGATACGGCCGTAGTCGTTTCTTCCCTGGAACGCACGCACCGGGCTCTCCACAACTCCCTCTTTTGGAAGGCCCGGGGGGATGATCTCCATCGGCGGGATGTTCCAGGCCAGCCACGGGGAGAACGAGCAGCAGGAAGGGATGAACGGGTTCACCGCCATGATGGCAAGCGAGGCTGAGGCGAGGTTGCCGAGGCGTATCCGCGGCGAGGAGTCGTCGCCGTCACAGGTGTGGGTGGGCAAAAACTCCAGGAAGTCAAGTTGCACGACAAGTTTCTCCATCTCTCTCAACCCAACTGTACCTGTTCTGCATGCATGAATGTGACGGACTTGCAGGCGCCGGGCAATGATGGCCATGACACTCTACGGGTACACGGATGGCGCGTCCCGGGGAAACCCCGGGCCTGCCGCATGCGCATTTCTCCTGCGTGACCAGGAGGGAAGGCTCCTCGCAAAGGAGGCTTTGGTCCTCGGGACCAGGACCAACAACGAGGCCGAGTACCACGCGGTGATCGAGGCACTCAGAAAGGCGGGTTCCTTTGCTTCCCGCAACGTCGTGATCTATTCGGACAGCCAGCTCGTGGTCCGGCAGTTACGGGGCGAATACCAGGTCAGGAAGCCTCACCTGCGCGAGCTGCACGGGGTGGCAAAGGACCTGGAGCGAAGCTTCCTCTCAGTGGAATACCGATCGGTCGGGAGGGACGACCCCTGGATTACAATGGCCGACAGGCTCTGCAACGAAGCCCTCGATTCCGCAAATGCCTGATATTCGTGCAGGGATTGCCACCATGATCAATATTTAAAGCCCTTTCAGCTAATATATATAGACTACTCAATCGCACAATAACGAGGATATCCATGACAAATGAGGCCGGCAATACGCCAGAGGAATGCAACGGGGTCTGCGAAGGGTGCCCCAGCGCGCAGCAGTGCGACAGCGACAAGAAGGATCCGAAGGCCAAGGGCCTCCCGCCAAAAGCGGAGATTGACGTGGATCACGTCATCCTTGTCCTCTCAGGGAAGGGGGGGGTGGGCAAGTCCACCGTGGCAGTCAACCTCTCTTTCGCGCTCTCGGCACAGGGATACAATGTGGGGGTCCTGGACCTGGACATCCATGGACCCAACATCCCGAAGATGCTTGGATTGGAAGGCCAGCACCTTGCCGCCATGGGGAAGAAAATCCAGCCGCTTCGGGTCACCGGGAACCTCTCGGTGGTATCCATGGCATTCCTCCTCCCGAGCATCAGTACCCCTGTCATCTGGCGGGGACCGATGAAGATGAGCGCGATCAGCCAGTTTTTGAACGATGTCGACTGGGGACACCTCGACTACCTGGTTGTTGACCTTCCCCCGGGAACAGGCGACGAGGCACTCTCCATTGTCCAGCTTGCACCCAATGTGAGAGGTGCGGTGATCGTGACCACCCCCCAGGAGGTCGCCACCATGGACGCGATGAAGGCTGCAAAGTTCGTGGAGCAGCTCAACATCCCCGTGCTCGGGATCGTGGAGAACATGAGCGGGATGATCTGCCCCCACTGCGGCGGGGAAGTCGATCTCTTCGGCAAAGGTGGCGGAAAGAAGATCGCCGAAGATCTCAAGGTTCCCTTCCTTGGTGCGATCCCGCTCGACATCGAGATGCGCAAGGCAGGCGACGAAGGCCGGCCGTTCATCATCCGTCGCGGTGACAGCCCCACGTGGAAGAGCGTGGACGCGGTCATGACCGAACTCATCAGGGTAGTCGAGGGATAACGAGATGGACTACGAGCGGATCCTTACCGGGAGGGAAAAACCCCTCCCGATCTACAAGGGTATCATCACCGCCCTTGAGAACCCGCTCTCCTTCCCCGATCTGCTGGAGCCGATCTACCGGGAAGCAATGAACATGGACGATGAATCCCTTGACCGGTTCCGGTTCTCCTTAATGCGGCTCCAGCTCTGGGCAGATATTCACCGGAACGAGGATCTCGAGAAAGCCATGCATATCAAGTACGTTGCGCAGGTGCTCGAGAAGGTGGTCTTTGGCTCGCTCGTGATGGAGCAGGCCGAACCTTCCGCTGATTAATTTCCTCTTTCCACAACCCTTTTATCGGGGAAGATTGCGTCCACTGATACCCTTATCTGCCGTCCCGATCAATACTAGGAACAAACATTCACCCTACCACAAACGGTTTGAGCTATTGCAGATATGAATACAAAATAATCCAGTCAATACCGGAGCAACAATGACATCACGCATGCAATCCCCGCACACGACCTGTCCGGGATGCCAGGAAGAGGTTTTTCTCGACGAGCTCGTTGGCGGCAAATGCCCGCTGTGCGGCTGCACGCTCGAGGATTTCGACGAGACGTTTGGGGAGTATGAAGGGATCCTCGACCGCTCGGACCTCTCGTGGCTCATCTTCAATTATTTCGTCTTCAAAAAATTCGTGGACCTGGGCGTGCCCCCCCACCAGATCATGGAGTTCGTCAATATCTACGAGCAGAACGCGGAGAAGCCTCCCGAGGAGTGGACCCGGACGGATTTTGTTCTCGAGATCCCGATGAACCCGCTGGACCGGATCCTGCCCAAGCAATGCAGCCGGTGCAAAAAATGGTTCATCCGCGGCGGCAAAAAACAGATCTCGGGCGACATGCGCCAGACCTCGCTTGCCACCACATACGTGTGCAGCCGGTGCTGAACACCAGATTTTCCTTTTTTATTCCAACATTGTTTTAATGCCGGTACTCAAACGCCAGGAACTCTCCCGAGTGCGCATCAACCCACGCAACTGCAGGTTGTGCTGAGGATTGACGCATGATATCGTCATTGAAGAGGACTTTCCAGGCTACCGGGATGGAACCGGGCCGGGGCACATTGCCCGGGGGAATATCGTTCATCCACCGGAGATCCGCTGAAATAATCCGGATACTGTCCGTCTGGTCCGGGTAGATCTCCCGGGCTTTCTGTAAGACGGCAAAGGTAGCTTCGTGCCGGACAATATCCACCTGCGTTGCTGAAAGGAAGGCATGTTCCGGTGTGGTCCACTGGTGCGTGTAGCCGATCACGTCCCCGGTTCCGGCATCCACGATGACCGTGAACCCGTCAACGTCCGTGGGGATGTCCTGGTAGGTCCGCTCATACACAAAGGTATACTGCCCCGCACCGCTGCCTGTCGAGGAAGCAGCC
>DUGV01000093.1 GCA_013331225.1 Methanolinea sp. | reverse complement strand
CGAGCCGCGGGGTGAAGGAGAACGTGGTGGTCCTCGACCTCAAGTCCCTCTACCCGATGGCCATGATGACCATCAATGCCTCTCCCGAGACGAAGGATCCGCAGGGGGAGCTCCGCGCTCCGAACGGAGTGCGGTTCAGGAGGGCCCCGGACGGCCTCACCAGGAGCATCATCAGCGACCTCCTCATTGAGCGGGACGAGAAGAAGGCAACGCGCAACCGGTATCCCTTCGGGTCACCGGAGTACATCCTCTACGACATGCAGCAGAATGTCCTCAAGGTGATCATGAACACATACTATGGCGTGAGCGGGTACACGCGCTTCCGGCTGTATGACAGGGAGATTGGGGCTGCAATCACTTCCGTGGGGCGTGCCATCATCGAGCACACGAGAAAGGTGATCGAGTCCCTTGGCTCGCACGTGATCTACGGGGACACCGACTCCTGCATGGTGGCGCTTCCCGGCCTCGATCGCGAGGCGACCATCAGGAAGGCGAGAGAGATCGAGGCGACTCTGAACGCGAGTTATGCGGACTTCGCGCGAACGGAACTGAACGCCGAGACCCATTACTTCTCTATCAAGTTCGAGAAGGTTTACAAGCGGTTCTTCCAGGCCGGGAAGAAAAAACGATACGCGGGGCACCTCGTCTGGAAGGAGGGCGCCACGGTTGACGAGATCGATATCGTCGGCTTTGAGATACGGAGGAGCGACTACCCCCAGGTCACGAAGGTCGTGCAGCGGAGGGTGATGGAGCTGATCCTCCGCGGGGAAGGATACGACGAGGTCAAGAAGTTTTTGGGGGAGGTGATCCGGGACTTCCGGGCAGGGAAATATACCCTTGACGAGATCGGCATACCGGGCGGGATCGGAAAGGACCTTTCAGATTACCAGACGGACGACGCCCATGTACGGGGCGCAAAGTATGCAAACCAGCACCTTGGGATGGAGTTTGCCAAGGGCAGCAAGCCAAAGAGGGTGTACATCAAAAACGTGACCTCGAAGTACCAGAAGACGGACGTACTCTGCTTCGAGTACGGGGACCAGGTGCCCCCGGAGTTCCAGGTGGACTGGGAGATGATGATGGAGAAGACGGTGAAGCAGCCGATCTCACGGATCATCGAGGCGCTTGGCTGGGAGTGGGCCGACATCGACCCATCCCGGACGACACTCGCACAGTGGGGGATCGGGTGAGGCGGCTATTCGCCTCCCGAAGTCTCCTGAGTGGCCGGTGCAAGGGGCCCTATTCTCAGTGAACGGTTATCCAGTTCCCTGCCATCTGGTGACCGGATGATCATGTTGACAGTATATTCCGATTGTGCTCTCCGCGGAACCTCGAGGATGATATGGTCCTCTGTCGTTACGCGTGAGATCCTCTGGTCTTTCCGGTCGATGAGGATATTGCCATCCTCGGCCACGCTCCAGCTTGCAAGGCAGGTCTCCACGTTCCCGCCAACGGGGATGAGATGGATGATGATGCGGTCCTCGAAACCCTCTGCAACGCTCCGGAAAAAGACATCCTGGTCGGGCGGGACCGCATGCTGGATACCGGGTGCATGAACGCATGCGGCAAGGAGAGCGATGCCTCCGGCAGCAAGGATGACCGCGATTGCCAGTATTGCCTTTTGCATCGGTGTCATACTGCAGGAATCGGCGCAAAAAAAGAAGAAATTTACCAGGGTTGTCATTTTTTCGCAACCGTCCTGGGCCTTCCAGGAGGAGGACACCTTTCAATACCCAATACGGCGACCTACAAGGTGAGAGGTGATACGGATACCGTCAATCCCGAGAATTGTCATTGCCGGGACCCACAGCGGGTGCGGGAAGACCACAGTTGCGCGCGGGATCATGGAGGCGCTGACCCGCAGGGGATACACGGTTCAGCCCTTCAAGGTGGGTCCTGACTTCATCGACCCGACGCACCATTCTGCGATTTGCCGCCGGGTTTCACGCAACCTCGATGCATTCATGATGGGCGAGAACGGGGTTGTGGAGACTTTCAGACGTGCATCAGCAGGCGCAGAAATCGCGGTCATCGAGGGAGTGATGGGAATGTATGACGGCGTGGACGGGGGCGACTTCGCAAGCACCGCTCACGTGATGCGGATCCTCTCGGCACCTGCACTCCTGGTCGCGGATGCCCGGGGGATGTCCCGGAGCGTCCATGCCCTTGTGAAAGGGTTCCTCGAGTTCGAACCGGGAATGAGGATCGGGGGGGTGGTCTTCAACCGGATCGGGAGCCCAAGGCACCGGGAGTTGATCGACTGCGGCCGGACCGCCCCTGCCATCGGGTACCTCCCAAGGACGCCCGGCCTCGAGATAGAGAGCCGCCACCTGGGCCTCGCGATGGCACACGAGACTGCACCCTCCGCAGGTCTCGGCGAGTTGATGGAGGAACATTGCGATATCGACCAGGTGATAAGGATTGCGGGGGAAGCTCCATTTCTTCCTCGAGGTGACGCAGAGGAGCAAAAGGGAAGTGCCCGGGCAAGGATTGGTATTGCCAGGGACGAGGCATTCTGTTTTTACTACCAGGACAACCTTGACCTCCTCGAACGTTCAGGAGCCCGGCTCGTACCATTCTCACCGCTCAGGGACGATTTCCCCGAAGTGGATGCGGTATATATCGGAGGAGGGTATCCGGAGCTCTATGCAGCCGCGCTGGAATCCTCATCCTGCCGGGACCGGATTGCGAAGGCCACATCGGATGGAATGCCTGTCTATGCCGAGTGTGGGGGGCTCCTCTACCTCTGCGAATCGCTTGAAACCGACAGGACGCACAGGATGGCAGGGGTTCTGCCGGCGGATGCCTGGATGACCGAAAAGGTTCAGGCCCTTGGATACTCGGATGGTGCCTGGTCGGGCGGACCCACCCTCGCACCATTGTCCGGCCGGATCCTCGGTCACGAGTTCCACTATTCACAGGTTGAATGCCGGCAGGACGCGAGGTTTGCT
>DUGV01000269.1 GCA_013331225.1 Methanolinea sp. | reverse complement strand
GCCACCTCACAGATCAAAGCAATGAACCCCTATCTGACCTCAGTCCGTATCTTCAACTGGAGGGGAGATGAAGTCGGCAACTCATCTTATCTTCGGGAGGAAGAGCGCACCTCATTCATCACAGAAGTACTAGACACCAGAGAGGTTCTTCAGATACATAAACCCGGATCTGATCACTATACCAGATATCTCTTCGTCAATCTTCAGGAGAATGGTAATCCCCCCGAGATGAACCTCGTTGCTGAACTGATCTATACAGAAGCACCAATGCGGGCGGCACTGCACAGGCTCTTCATCACCCATCTTATTATTGCACTCCTGGCGATCCTGATCGGTTGCGCCCTCGCCTATACCACATCAGATCTGATCACCCGGCCGATTCATCATCTGGTCGAAGATACAGCAGATATTGCAAAAGGTGATCTCGATCATCCGATCAGGAGATCACGACTGCCGGAACTCCAGGCCCTCTCCCTCTCAATCCAGGAGATGATACAGAGGCTTAAGGAGATGATGAGAAACCTTCAGGCATCTGAGGAGAGATTACAGATCCAGAATGAAGACCTTGAGATCCGGGTGAATGAACGGACAGCTGAGCTCAAGGCGGCGCTCTCAGAACAGCAGCAGACAGCTGATGCACTTCACCATGCCAACAGCAAACTCAAACTCCTCTCAAGCATCACCCGCCATGATATCCTCAACCAGCTGCTCGCGCTGAAGGGATATCTCGAACTTGCCGGCGATACGGAATTGGGCAGTGAACAACAGCGCAGGTTCCTTGAAAGTGCCAAAAAGGCGTCAGACAACATCGAGCGCCAGATCAGTTTCACGAAGGACTACCAGGACATGGGAGTGAAGAGTGCCACATGGCAGGAGATCGGTTTGGCGCTTACCCGGGCGCGAGGCGCTCTTCCACTTGAACACCTCTTGATCAAGGCAGAAGGGACTGAGTACGAGATATTTGCAGATCCCCTCTTCGAGAAGGTCTTTTACAACCTCTATGAAAACTCCCTCAAGCACGGGGGAGAGGGGATGACTACGATCAGGATCTCGACCCGCGAGACAGGTGAGGGGCTGGTGATCCTCTACGAGGACGACGGTGTGGGAATCCCGGAGAATGCAAAAAAGTTCCTCTTCGCGCAGGAAATGACGCCGCAGAAAGGCCTCGGGATGTTTCTTACCGGGCAGATCCTCGCGATTACCGGAATCACCATCGTGGAGACGGGTGTTCCGGGCAGAGGGGCCCGGTTCGAGATGCTGGTGCCGAAAGGGGGTTTCCGGAAAGCAAAATCCGGCGATTGACCGGGGCAAAACGCAGCCGCCCGCAATCGCGCGTTATTCCCAGTATTTCGGCGTGGCAGAGTACCCACAGCCGCACTTCTCGAAGTACTGCTGGTGATACTCCTCGGCCTTCCAGAACTCGGCTGCGGGTGCAATCTCGGTTGCAACCGGCACCCTTCCAAACCTCCCCGATCGCTGCAGCCTGTCCCGCGATGCCTCTGCTGCTGCCTTCTGCGCAGGCGAGTGATAAAAGATGGCGGACCGGTAACTGGTCCCGATGTCAGGCCCCTGGCGGTTTACCTGCGTGGGATCGTGTATCCCCCAGAAGATATCGAGGAGTTGATCGTACGTGACGACTTTTGGGTCAAAGAAAACCCTCACTGCCTCTGCGTGGCCTGTTTTTCCGGAACAGACCTGCTGGTATGTAGGGTTGGAGACAGTCCCCCCGGTATAGCCTGCCTCCGTTGCAACAACCCCCTTGACCTGCCTGAACGCGGCTTCGACTCCCCAGAAGCAGCCGGCGGCGAACGTGGCCTGTTCAGGGCCATGGTACTCTTCCATGCAGTCTGATTGTGTGGGACAGGGAGAAGGAGGTTTTGGTCCGGGAAGGCTTGGCCAATCCGGGCGCAAAACCCACATGTTCCAAAACTTTTGGCCGGCGAGATCGCGCTCCTGCTACCAGTATCTCCTGCCTTTCAGGAACCCCCGGTACCCCCCTCTCGTGGAGGACTGCAAGGTCCTCCGGGAGAAGGATACCTATATATCGTGGTGAGGCAATAAAAGGGAATAATGTACCAATCTCTCCATCGCACAATCAGGCTATCGGGAACGGTACAGGATTCTGCTGCTGGAAAGCGGCAACCACTTTTCACGACTAAGTGAGAACTGGTTTCTGCTGGGTGTTCTCCCGGCCGGGGCCAGGATTGGTGTTTTTATGTATACTCTCGTTGTGGGGATATCATGACAATGAGCATGGAAGAATCAGGGGGGCACTGGTTCAGCCAGATGCCAAGGACCGGAAGGATTTACCAGCTGATAGACGAAGCAGGAAAAGCGGGATTCCGGAGTGGAAGGGTTGATGCGATCGTGGCGCTTGGGGAGTGCAGGGACCCCCGGGCAGTCGACGTCCTTGTCACCTGCTGCCAGGACAGGGATCCATCCATACGGATGAGTGCCGTGACGGCGCTCGGCAGGATGAGGAGTGGTCGGGCGGTCCCGGCCCTTGTCAGATGCGTACAGGATAGGGACGAAGTGCAGGAGATCAGGAGGGAAGCGGCCAGTGCGCTCGCTTCCACCCGGTGCGAGAGTGCAGTCGAAGGGCTGAGAGGGTGCCTGGAAGATGAAAAGGTGGACCCGGCAGTCAGGTCCCTGGTAGAAGAGGCTCTCGCACAGATCCGGACAAAAGGTTGAGGCGGGGTGTGGAACACACCGCTGTGTGTGGGAGGAGGGGTTCCCTCTCTCTGATCTTAATACGCACACCTGCGTGACCAGGTCCCGCTACCCCTGGTCCCCAGGATATCCCCGTTTACTTTGCGTAGGCCTCCACGAGGTCTCTCGCGGTGATGATCCCTGCTAGTTTCTTCTTCTTCATCAGCGGGAGCCTGCGGATATGCTTTGCGGCCATGATCTTCGCCGCCTCGTGGATACTGATCCCTGCAGGCGCAGTGACGAGCATCGGCGAGCAGACTTCTCCGGCCGGGACACCCAGCGAGACGCCTTTCGCGATAAGCGTCGACAGGAGGTCGCGCTCGGTGAATATCCCCCGCGGTGTGCCGCTCTCGGTCACGATCACGCTTCCTATACGCTTCCGACCCATGATCCTGGCCACGTCCTCGATCTTCTGACTGTCTTTCACGCAGACAACCTCCTTAGTCATGAAGTCGTCGACAACGAGCGAGGTCTCCGGGGCATCCGGCATCTCGCGGATCAGGTCCGATGCAGTGATCACTCCGCAGATCATTCCGCACTGGAAGACCGCGAGGCGCCCTTTCTTTCTTATCATCGTCCGGGCAGCTTCGCGGATCTCGAGGTCTGGGCATATCTTGATCAGCGGGAATGACATCACGTCTGCAACCCTTGTCTTCTCCAGGTCCATTTCTCCCGCAAGCACCTTCGACAGGAGGTCGCGCTCGGTGACTATTGCGATCGGCGTACCGTATTGCACGACGATGAGACTCCCGATCCGCCTCTCCCCCATGATCCGTGCGGTCTCTGCCATAGAGGCCTGCGGGGTGGTGACAACCACTTCGGTGCTCATGATGTCGGATACCTTCAGGTGCCTCTTGTATTCCTGATAGGCACGGTCGACGACGCTCGGGAATTCGATCCCGGGTTTCTCTGGTGCAACCATACAGATCCCCAATTGGTGTGAGAGAGCTTCTGGCGGTAAAAAGGTTATGGAGGAATCGATATGATCGCGGTGCGGAGGATTCTTTGGCATCTCACTGTTATAGGTCACTGGATGAATTTGTGTGATGTTTTTTTGCAGAATATCGCGTGATTCCCCCGGTCTTTTCTCCCCCCTCGCAGCCGGTTCAATGGCGGTTGGTACGATAACAAGTGATAAATAGGTATAATGGGATGAATCAACGGTGGTGAAAAATGCCGTCTTTCAAATGTTTCGGAAAAAACTGTACGTTTGAGACCTCCGCTCCCACTGAAGCGGAACTCATGAAGAAGATCGCAGAGCATGCAAAGGCCGCCCACAACATGGACCCGATCCCGCCGGACATGCTGGCAAGGGTGAAAGCCGCGATAAAAAAGTGACACGCTCCGAAATTATCGCAGAATCCTGGCCGCGTCAACACACCCCTCGCCGTTGGTGATTCTCTTCGCCCACGGTTCAATACTCTTTTTACCAACCGAATCATGATACTCCGGGAGAAGAGAGACCATGCTATTTCTATCGACAGCAGAGAGAAGGCAATGGGAAAGATATGCGGAAGAAGCGCTCCGGGAGAGTCCGGAGCCGGGATACTGGGATTCAGCGATTCGGAAGAATCTCATACCTGCGTTTCACTTCTACATCGCCACGTTCCTTGCCGCACACGGGGAGGGTGAACGGGGAATCGGGTGGCTTGAGAGCGGCACCCTCGCCGAGGAGGAAGGGCTCTTTGGGTGCGGTTTCCTCCTCGGGTTTTTGAGGCGGCACGGGGGGAGGCTCATCGTACCTGTTGCACCGTTCCAGGATCCGCGGCCATTCATCCATTTCGCAGGGGTTCCTGCGATGAAAACAGCGAGGCAGCAGTTCGTCAGACAGTGCACACATTCTCTCCCGGTCTT
>DUGV01000091.1 GCA_013331225.1 Methanolinea sp. | reverse complement strand
TTGTGCGCACCGGGGTCCTTCCGTTGCAGGATAGTGAGGTCACCGGGGCCCACAGTGATCTCAGCCTCGAGCGGTATGCCGATATCCGCAACGAGCGATCCCTCTGCCTTGGGGCGGTGGAATGCCAGGACATGTTCCGGGACGAAACCGGGTGTGGGGATATCGGCAGACACTTTCACGGCAGGCGTCTTTTGTGCAGCCTCCACAAGGGACCTGATCGGCTCCCTCGGATTCCCTGTGCTGCCAGTACCAAGCAGCGCATCGACGATGCACCCCGCTCCCTGGAAATGGTTCCCAAGTGAGACGACGTCTTCAGGGCACCGGACAGGTAGCAACTCCACTGAGCACGACGAAAGGATCTTCAATTGGTGCCCGCTGTCAGGGCTCCAGCCCTGCCCATCCAGGTATACCACGGTCACATCGAGGTCCTGGAGATGGCGTGCGGCGACCATGCCGTCTCCGCCATTATTCCCCTTTCCGCACAGCATAACGACCGGGGATGCCTTGAGGGACCGGACAACGTCCGCCAGGGCCTTTCCCGCAGATTCCATCAACTGCAGTGAGGAAACTCCAAGCGCCATGGCGTTCTCATCGACCGCCCGCATTCTCGAAGGGGTGATGATTCCCGTCTCCTGGAACTCCCGGCATTCTCGCAAGACCATCAGTCAGATCTCCCGGTACATGAAGCGTCCTGTACCAGGATATCGTCCGTTGGAGATATGAAGTATCCCCCTTTGGCGCGAAACTTCCAGATCCGGCCCAATTTGCACCCGTCTCATCCCTACCTTTTTTCTCCTTGATATTCCATTACTATCCCAATGAGTCTCTGCGACGACGCAAGGTCTGCGGCACGGGAGATCCTCTCCCACGACGAAGTGACCGTCATATCCCATATCGACGCCGACGGCATCGCAGGGGAGGCTATCCTCGCGGAGGCCCTCTCGAGGGCCGGTATCATTCATCGGTCGGTGTTTGTCAGGCAACTCGAGCCCATGACCATGCGCCAGGTGCCGGAAGATTCCACTTTCAAGCTCTTCTGCGACCTTGGGGCCGGACAGCAGAACCTCCTCGAGGAAAGGGGGTTGCGGGATGACGAGGTGCTGATCGTGGACCACCATGTCAGTCAGCCGGCAGGGAGAGCGTATCAGCAGGTCAACTGTCTCGACCATGGTTTTTCCAAGATGAGTGCCGCGGGGGTGGCGTTCATCATCGCCATGGAGATGGACCCGGGCAATGTCGATCTCTCCCGGCTCGCAGTGGTGGGCAACGTGGGGGACATGATGGCAAGGGAGGATTGTGGCCTTGTGGGGCCGGCCAGGGATATCGCGCTACAAGGGGCGTCAGCAGGGTGTATCGAGGTCGTGTCCCGCGACCTGAACTGCTATGGCACTTCCACCCGCCCGCTCCACGTGTGCCTCGCCTACAACGACGATCCCTTCATCCCGGGTATCACAAACAACGTGAACGGCGCGCTCCGGTTCCTGCAGAGGCTCGGGATTGAACTCCAGACGCCCGAAAAACGCTGGCGGGTATGGGAGGAGCTGTCTCCCCAGGATAAGCGCCTGGTGACCAGTTCCCTCGTCCAACAGATCATATCCTGTGGAGAGCGGGCCGACCGGCTTTTCTCCGAGAGCTACCTCTTTCCCGATGAGGCTGCAAGGACGCCGCTTCGGAATGCGCAGGAGTTTGCCACGCTCTTGAATGCCTGCGGGAGGTGGACCCGCGCTTTTGTGGGAAGTTCCATCTGCAGGGGGGATCGGGGCGGTGCATACAGGGAAGCAGAGCACATGCTGAACAACCACCGGGCGGTGATCAGGGAACTCCTCGAGTACATCCTCACTACAGGGGTCCGGGAACTCTCTCATATACAGTGGATTCACGTGGGCAACCGGTATCCCGACACCATTGTAGGTATCGGCGCCGGGATGGCGCTCTCACGCCTGAACATGGAGAAGCCTATCCTCGTGATGGTAGAGCAGCCCGAAGATCCCGGGCTCACCAAGGTCTCCATGCGGACCACGGAGAGGGCGATAGGACGGGGAATAGACCTGCAGCTTGCGCTCACCACCGCGTCTGCCGAGGTAGGCGGAGCCGGGGGAGGACATCGCATTGCAGCGGGAGCATTCGTACCAAAGGAATCGGAGGAGCACTTTGTCGACAGGGTCAACCAGCTCATCGCAGGACAGTTGTGTACAGAGGGCCAGGGTAATCGCTGACTTCCAGTTCGGGCGGGGGGCGGGGAGGGGGCTTTTCCCCGATGACTGCAGGTTCATCTTCTCGAGGACCGGTCGGATCCGCCAGGTGACCTGGAACGGCTCGCGCCTTGCCACCCTGCGGGCCTCTGACGGGAGGCTCACGCTCAGCATGGCCGGCGCTATCCGGCTGCACCAGGCCCTCCCCGCGCCGGCCTACCGGGTACGCATAGTCCCGGAAGTCGCCGAGTTCATCCTGAAGGGAAAGAACGCGTTCTCCAAGCACGTGGTCGAGGCCGACCCGGGCATCCGGAGCGGGGACGAGGTGCTCGTGGTCACGGGAGATGATGAACTGCTCGCGACCGGCGCTGCCGTCCTGTCGGGCCGGGAGATGCTGGTATTTAATTACGGTGTAGCGGTAAAAGTACGTCAGGGAAGGTCAGCATATGATGCCGGGAAATATCAACCCCAGGAAGATGAAGCAGATGATGAAGCAGCTGGGGATGCAGGTGGAGCAGTTTGAAGACGTGCGGCAGATCGTGATCACCACCGGGAAGGGAAGGTACGTCTTTGATGCCGCGGAAGTCGCGGCAATGACCATGCAGGGGATCACCACCTACCAGATCACCGGGGAGCCGAGGTTCGAGGCCGCCGCTTTGGAAATCCCGGATGATGACGTCAGGATGGTGGCCGAGCAGGCCCAGGTCAGCCTCGATGCCGCCCGCGATGCCCTCCAAAAGACGGGCGGGGATATCGCCGAGGCCATCATCCATCTCACCAGCCATGTTTGAGGCAGGGGAACGTGTCCTTTTAGTCGGAGGAGAGAGGACATTTTTTGTCCGGGCCGGGACAGGGTCGTTCTCCACCGACAGGGGTGTCCTCGACCTCGATGCCCTGCTGCAGGTATCGCAGGGTGATGTCATCACTACCCACACGGGGCAGGAATTCCGTGCACTTTCTCCCCGCCCGACTGACTTCTTCTCGCGGGCCAGCCGGAGCGGTGCTCCCATGCTCCCGAAGGACATCGGTCTTGTCATCGCTTACACGGGAATGAATAACAGGGATACTGTGCTCGATGCCGGGACCGGGAGCGGCATTGCCGCCATTTATTTCGGTGGCATCGCAAAGGCTGTCAGGACCTGCGAAATACGGCCCGAATTCTCCCGCCTGGCCGAGAAGAACATCCAGGACGCGAAGCTCCCGAATGTGGATGTGGTCTGCGGGGATGTCTTGAGTGAGGAGGGGCTTTACGACGTCGTTCACTTCGATCTCACCCTTACTCCCGATCACGTGCACCACGCCCATTCGCTTCTCCGCCCCGGAGGCTACCTTGCCTGCTATACTCCGTTCATCGAGCACCTCTTCACCGTGATGGATGCCGCAGGAGAGTTATTCACCGAAATTCAGGCACACGAATGCATCGAGCGGGAGATGACACGAAGTCAACGAGGTTCGCGCCCTTCTACCCGCGTGTGCCATAGCGGGTATGTCACGGTTGCGAGAAAGTAAAGACCAGGTGGAGATACCCCTATGGAGTATATGAATCGCCTGGTTTTCTGGTCCAGTGTAAAAAAAATACGGAGCATTGAGGCTGCTTTTCAGCCGCCGCTCTCCTGACATTTATCCTGATTCCAATCGTCAATCCGGAACAAGAACAGGTCAGCCTTCTGAATCAGCGCCAATATGATAGAAGGCAGGACTGCAGGGCAGTGGGAACAGGATGGAACCAGCTTAAAATATTCTATTCGTAGGCCGTGGAGAAGCCTATCCTGCTCCGTTTTATACGGATTTGGGGTGCAAGAGATAAAACGAATTTTTTTTTATTCTGAAAGTGGAAACGCATTTCTATGCTGTTTTTTCAGCATGCGAAATGAGTGGTGTGTATGAGAAAAATTATATTTATCTTCATATCCTTGGCCATCCTCACCGTAGGAATGGCTATGGCGGTGGATCCTGTCCCCGCAACTACCGAGACACAGGGCATATCGACTTTTACTGGAGCAGTATTTTATGGAACCATGACCAATTCGGAGTCGGTTGTCTGGACCGAATCCAACATGGATGTCCGTGACAATCCGCCCCTCGGGCAGAATCCATTCGGGATTCCCCTGAGCAGTTTCCTATGGCTTAACCTGAATGTGAATGGCCAGGAGATTCCGATATTGGCTCCCGAGCGCCAGTCTGTCATGTCGTATACCGAATCCGTCCTCGCTGACAACGGTTACGGCGAGTTCAACGAGATCCAGGCGCTGGACACCGGCAACAAGGTCGCAAACCAGGACAATTTCAAGTCAACCGAACAGTTCGACTTCGTGGCATTCTCCGACGCCATGGGCAGGGCAACCACATCCGAGAGCATAATGCTCGACCTGGCAAGCCAGGGATCAGATGCGACAAAGAGGTTCATCTGTCCATTTGCGACCGGTGATGAGGGATACATCCCGGCGTACTGCAACGTCTATGAGATGGGCAGCTCCTTTAGCGGGAGCCAGGTATCGATGATCACGCAGGCTGATGAGAACCATATCGCAAAGTCTGCTGACGTCCCGACGCAACTGGCGTATTCCATTGGCCTCTCAGGGACCGGTTCCACTGCCTCCTGGATCAATGCGCACATCATGGAAGGCCGTACTGGTGGACATCTCGAGTTCGGACTCGGGCCAGTTGACATTGGTCCATTTAATCTGGGTCTTGATGGGAATCTCCTCTGGAACCCCGACACTGGTGCTCCCTTCACAAATCTTGGAACAGGCTTCATGCAGAGCGTTGACCTGACCTACAAGGAGAAAACTACCATATCCGGTACAATCGAGTCCTTCAGCAAGTCCATGAGTGTCCAGGACGCGGTCCGGCGGCTGTAACATTCCAGAATTGAAAATTGAATGCAGGGGCATCTTGAAAGCCCCGATTTTTTTGTTTCCTGCGAGGGGTGAATAGGCCCATGATTCCTGTATCTGAAACCTGCGGGGGATTTCCATGGATGTCCCGTGCACGCGCCTGTCAGCTTGCCCATGCATACGAGATTCCGTATGTGGATCGGAAAATACACGGGAATATTGTGATGAATAGTAATATAGCCCCTTTTATGCAGAAACCAATTTCCAGGCCATGACCTTACTCATCGTTGCACCCATGGCAGCCAACCAATATGAACCCGAACTTATCAATTCATGACCGCTTCTGAAAAAGAAAAGCCCAGAATCTCCCATCTTTGAACAGAAAGGAGAGAAAGGTTCTTATGCTGCTGTAGCTAAAATGTCTGGTTGATGCTGAGAGTATCAGCANNTCAGCATAAACTGTAGGAGGAACAAGATGAAGAAATTCGCATTCGCGGTCCTCGCCCTCGCCGTCCTCGTTGTGGGAACGGCAATGGCAGTAGACCCCATCAATGCAACCACCGAGACCCAGGGCATCTCCACTTCGACGGGAGTTATTGTCATGGGAACCATGACCAACTCGGAGACCGTTGTTATGACCATGTCCAACCAGGACATCCGTAACAACCCGCCGCTGAACGCGTGGACCTATATTGACCCCGTCACTGGACTTCCCGACGAGACCGCAACCAACAACGTTTGGACCCCCGAGCGTCAGGCTGTGCTGTCCTACACAGAGTCCATCCTCGCTGACAACGGGTACGCCGAGTTCAACGAGATGCAGTCCATGAGCACTGCAA
>DUGV01000198.1 GCA_013331225.1 Methanolinea sp. | reverse complement strand
GGCTTGCCGATCCCGGTGTTGTCACGGGACCCTGCACAGAGCAGGAACGCGACTTTCAGAGGAGTCTTGCCATCGCTCGGCCTGACCAGGTGACCACCGGTAGGTCCGGATGCACAGATCAGGCGCTCGAACTCGAGGCTCGTGACCACGTTCTCGTATTTCTTGTAACCCCACTCTTCCTTCTTCTCTATATCGAAGAGATCGTACCCGGTGGCGAGGACGGCGGTCCCTACCTTGACCTTGACGAGCTCGTCTTTCATCTCGAGGTCAATTGCCTTCTTTTCGCCGCATGCCTCCACGCACAGCCCGCACTTGACGCAGCTGTCGAAGTCCACGGTATAGATGAGCGGCACCACCTGGGGGTGGTAGATGTAGATGGCCTTCCTGGGTTTCATCCCCATCTCGAAGGGGTTTGGCTTGATAACAGGGCAGACCGCGTCGCAGTCGCCGCATCCGTTGCAGCCTCCGCCGACGATGCCCCTGGCCTCCGCCTCTGCCGGGGTGAGCACTCCGCGGGCCTTCCTGCGGATTGTGACATCGAAGTTCCCTATGTACCCTTCGACTTCCTCGACCTCGGCATATGTCATCAGCTCGATGTTTGGAGCCCTGCCTACATCGACCATCTTAGGGGTGAGAATACACTGCGAACAGTCGAGTGTCGGGAAGGTCTNNGAGCTGGGACATGCGCCCGCCGATGGTGGGGTTCTTCTCGATAAGATATGTCTTAATCCCGGCATTCGCAAGGTCGAGTGCAGCCTGCATGCCGGCGACTCCGGCGCCGACCACCATGGCTGCCTTCTCGACAGGGACGCTTTTGGGGATCAGGTCCTGCAGGAGCGATGCCTTCGCGACGGCGATGCGGATTGCGTCCTGCGCCTTGCTCGTGGCCCCCTCGCGGTCATGCATGTGCACCCAGGAGCCCTGCTCGCGGATGTTGGCCATCTCGAAGCGGAACGGGTTCAGCCCTCCGGTCTTGGTCGCGGTCCTGAATGTAGGCTCGTGAAGACGCGGGGAACAGGCAGCCACCACTATGCCGGTAAGCTTGTGTTCCTTGATGTCATCCTCGATCTTCTTCTGACCCGGTGTGGAACACATGTACTGGTAGTTGTCTACGTGTGCCACGTTCGGGAGCGTCTTTGCATATTCCTGGACAGCGGGGATGTCTACGGATCCGGCGATATTCGTCCCGCAGTGGCAGATGTAGACGCCGATGCGGGCGCCCTTGCCCAGCGCTTTCTCTGGGGAGGCTGCGGGGGCTGCAGGTGCCGGTGCGGTTGCCTTTGCCGCGGCTTTCTTGGTCTCTTTCTTTGCAGCGGGCTCTTTCTTGGTCTTTTTCTCAGCCATTCTTCAAACCTCCCTTTAAAGCACCTTCTGCAGGAACGGCTCGCAGCTGACGGCATGGAGGTCGAGCGCAAGCTCCTGCGGGGTCATTCCCTGGGCAAGGCCCAGCAATTCACAGTAGTGAAGCACCGGCAGGCCCCAACGCACGCCGAACTTCTCCTCCATCTCGATCTGGCCGCGGTCAAACTGGAGCTGGCAGAACGGGCAGACCTCGGTGAGGGCGTCTACCTTTGCCTCCTTTAAGTTGATCATCTTCTCGTTCGTGATATCGATCGAGTGGACCAGGTCATAGCCGCGTACACCGCCGCCCGCTCCGCAGCAGAGCATCTTGTTCCGGTAGTCCACCGGTTCTGCGCCGAGGGCTGCGACCATCTCTTCTATCCACCAGGGGTGCTCGGTGGAACCGAAGTGCCGCTCCTTCTTGGGCTTCATCAGGTGGCAGCCATAGTGGACCGCGATGCGGGTCCCGGTCAGCGGCACCTTGACGCTGTCACGGATCTTGTCGCATCCCACGATTTCCGGGTCATAAAAGAGCTCTGCGAGGTGCCACACATCGATGGTCCCCTTGAACTCCATGTCGATGCCCTTCAGCACCTCGTTTACTCCCTCACGGAGCTCTTTGTGGTGCTTAAGCTTGTGATTGACCTCCCAGATGGACTTGTAGCATCCGTTGCAGATGAGGGCAATGTCTTTCTTCATCTGCTCCGCGATGACCAGGTTTCGGGCAGCCATTGCGTACCAGACGTTCAGATCGATCGATCCGAATGCACCCGGTGCGGGACAGCAACTGGCTCCTTCAAGGTCAAGGAGCTTGATGCCAAGCTTCTCCGCCGTCTTATAGGATGCCGACTCGGCCCCGGGATAACGGTTCGGAGCGATACAGCCAAGGAAAAATGCATATTCACGCATGGATACTCACCCCTCCCTTTCCTTTACAATGCGGTCTGCATTCTTCTTCAGTTCGAAATAATCCAGGATATGCTGGATGCCTTTCACGTATTTCGGGAAGCCGTGCGTGGTCGGCGGATCGGCGGGTAACCCCAGTTTCTTGCGGGCTGCCCTGTTCACGTCGTTGTTGGGGACACCGTGGCCGGTGGTATAGATGGCCTGCACGGTCTTGAGGAAATTGACCGGGACGATGTCTCTCTTGAAGGCGAGATTCCGCATTGCCATGATCACATCGGTCGGGGCGATGTCCCTCGGGCATCTGTCGGTGCAGCTGTAGCAGGTGGTGCACAGCCACAGGTCCGGGTCGGTCAGGGCTTCGTCTTCGAGGCCGAGGAGCGCTCTCCTGACGAACTTGCGGATCCGGTAGGAACTGCGTGGTGCGGACGGGCAGGACGCGGTGCAGGTCCCGCACTGGTAGCACATGTGCGGGATGGTCATCGAGATCTTCTCTACTGTCTTGGTAAACTCTGGATGCCGCTCGTCTTCGAAAAGACGGGTGTCGGCGAGTTTCTTCTCGAGTGCTTCAGGGTATCCTTTTGTTCTGGCCATGTATGTCCCTCACGCCTTCTCCATCATCTTGAGCTGGACGCTTCCCGGGGTCTCCTCCTTCACCTTGGAGGTCCTCGGCGTGCACAGCTTCTCCTTGATCTTGTTGAAGAGGTCGGTCTCCTTGCCCTTCACCCGGATGCCGGTGCGGTGCAGCCGGATAATGTCCTCACCGGGGCAGGCATTCACACAGGCGCCGCAGAGGATACAGTAGTCCTTGTTGACGGCAATGGTCGGCTCGATCTCGCCCTTCATCTCGCTGGCCTTCTTTGGAGTTGGCAGGTAGATGGCGTTTGCAGGGCAGACCTCGACACAGGTGGAGCACCCGCCGGGGCACTTCTCGGGGAAGAACTCGATGTCTCCCTCGAAGATCTTCTCGACCGTGATGGCCTCGGTCGGGCAGTTCCGGGAGCACCAGGTGCAGGTGCAGCACAGCTTCTGGTCGATGTCCACCGCACCGGGGAGTTTCTTCCCCTCGATGACCTCGCGCTCGACGGTGATGCACTCCTCGGGGCAGAGTTCTACGCAGACCTTGCAGGCGTCGCAGCGGCTCTCGTCCCAGACGACCTCGCCCTCGACCTTCCCTGACTCGGCAGTAAACGGCTTGTGCTTCACGTCGATCGCGGGGCATACCGCACCGCAGATGCCGCAGAGTGTGCACTTCTCGTCGTCGACCTTGAAGGTGATCTTGCTCTTGAGCGCTTCCTGCCTCTCCTTTGTGCCTTCCTTCTCGCCCTCGTATTCAGGGACATCCCTGACGATGGCCTCGCGGGGGCACACCTCCTCGCAGATGGTGCACCGGACGCACTTCTCATCGTCAATGTCAGCGACCATATCGTATTGCGGGAATCCTTCCTTCTCCATGATGGGGAGGCGCTCTTCTCCGTCGATCTTCAGGGTCAGTGCATTGAACGGGCACATCACCACGCAGACTCCGCAGTAGGAGCACTTGACCTCGTCGATATCGACGGGTGCTGCGTATCCGACCGCTCCTCGCCGGGTTGCACCGACAAGCCCGATCACGATGGCCTCCTCTGGGCAGGCCTCGACACAGATGCCGCACCCGGTGCAGACCTCGGAGTTGAGCACCAGGTTGTTCACCTGTTGGAGGAGTCTCTGCTCGCAGATGACGTTCATGCCATCCCTGGTCTTCTTGAATTTTGGAAACAGTGTTGCCATGGGGTAACCTCACGATTCTCCTGTAGTCACACGTTCATACCTTTGCCTCTGAGGGCACTGCTCCACGACCTGCCAGCCGAATCACATCATGCGGGCAGGCTTCGACGCAGACTCCACAACCGGCGCATAACTCTGACTTAAAATCGAGAATCATGGCCTTTCCGTGCCTCACCTTGTAGATCTTCTCGTTTGTTGCGGGATCCACTGTGAAGAGTTCGAGCGCATCGACAGGGCATGCCACCACACAGTTGTTGCAACCGGTACAACGGTCCATGTTCACGTGTAATGCAAATGCCATTCTTTTTCACGCACCAGCTTTCAATCGATTCAAAAATCGACTAAAAAACAATGGTTAACGTATATACATAAACCTGTCTGATTTTCCCGGCCATTAGGGAAAAAACGGATGTTTTGTGGTAACTTTTTTTTATTAACATTTCCTGATATTAATAGAATCGCCCTCAAAAACCCCGTAAAATGCTGCGTTTTGGCAGGAGAGGACAATTTCAAAAGTCAAATAAAAATGTTTATAAGTCTGGTTACCATTGGTGATGGAAATATTTATGCAGGATCGTGCAGATGTCCCCGCTGCGCTCCTGGTTGGTAAGAATCTTCGTTCAAATTGCCATGATCGGTTCCGCCTCTTCCCCGCCAAAGAAAATTTAGAAAATTACTTCTGCCATCATCATGGTACCCCTTCTCCATAAGGAGAATAGTTGCATGCAACTGAACGGAGTAACCATTGACGACACGTACGCAGAGGCATTTCCGACCTGGATCGCCCGCGTGATCATCACCGCGGTGACAGAGGAGTGGGCAAAGAAAGCAGCGACCGAGGCGACAGGCTTTGCCACGTCCGCAATTGGCTGCCCCTGCGAGGCAGGGATCGAATCGGTCCTCCGGCCGGACGAGACCCCCGATGGAAGGCCCGGCGTCTCCATCCTCATCTGTGCATCCAAGAAGAAGCTCAAGGAGCAGGTCGTCGAGCGCCTTGCCGAGTGCGTCCTCACCTCGCCGACAACGGCTGTCTTCAATGGCCTGGTCGGCACTGATGAGAAGATCCCGGTCAAGCTCCATTTCTTTGGCGACGGCCATGAATACCAGAAGGAAGTGGGAGGAAGGAAATGCTGGGTCATCCCGATCATGGAGGGCGAATATGTCGGCGAGGAAGAGTTCGGGATTGTAAAGGGTGTTGCCGGCGGCAATTTCTTTGTGATGGGCGAGAACCAGATGGCAGCCCTCATGGGTGCACAAGCGGCATCAGACGCAATCGCCAGCGTGAGCGGGGTCATCACCAGCTTCCCGGGAGGGGTTGTTGCGAGCGGCTCGAAGGTTGGGTCCAACAAGTACAAGTTCATGCCGGCAAGCACCAACGAGAAATACTGTCCCACGCTCCGTGAGAAGGTCCCTGACAGCAAGGTGCCTGCCGGGATTACTGCGTTGTACGAGATTGTCATCGATGGCCTGGATGAGAAGGCGGTCTCGGAGGCAATGGCCAAGGGGATAAAGGCGGCAGTCATGGTTCCCGGGGTGAAGTTCATCAGTGCAGGTAACTTCGGTGGCTCGCTCGGGCCATTCAAGATCGAACTGCATAAAATTCTCTGAACTCTCTCTTTTTCTCCCTCCTGGTAATCCGATCGATTTTTTTTTATACCTTGTTGCCGGATATCTTGTTCACGAAAATTCCGGTGACAAAATGCGGCCGCCCTTTTCGTCTTCCCTGGCGAAACTGCCGGGATCGCCTGCGATTCATGTAGTCCTGGCGATGAGGGGAGAACCAGTGTTTAGGAAGCATGGCAGGGCAACCGGGCGCAACCGGGAGAGACGCTCCACGGTTGCCCCACGCGTTCCGCACCAGGCACCGTGGCTCCAGGTGGATCATGAGAGACCCGGAAAACGCAGGGCAGGAGAGCCTCAAAGACCCGTACGTCATCAGGTATCCTGAGATAGTGGCACTCTCCTCCCGGGATGGAAAACAGGTCGAACTGGTGGAGTTCTTCGAGTGCGTCGGCGGAGCCATGTGGGCACGCCTTCACTATGCAAAGAGCCCCCTCGTGCGCTCGGTCCGGACGGTGGGGGGGAGCACCCGGTATCTCCTCTCGCCCGGGCAGGCGGACCTCGGACTTGAGGGATCGAGGTTCCCGGCCGGCATCTGCGGGGTGGAGGTGAGCCGGGACGAGATCGCAGTCTCCTACGTAGGCCTTGGCGGAGGCGGAGTGGGGGCGTCGGGCTGCCGCTCCCTCGCAGGGGGGGTGCTGAGATCCGAATGCGACCCTTCAGGCGGTGGGAAGAAAGCCGGGGCAACTCTCTGGCTCCCCCGCCGCGAGCGCGTCCTGATCGGGGTTGACGATACTGACACCCCGGAGGAGGGCGCCACATGGACTCTCTGCCACAACATCGCAAGCGCCGTACAGGATGCAGACTCCCGGTATCTCTCCCACACCATCGTCCAGCTCTTCCCGGTCCCGTACCGGACCAAGAACTGCGTCGCCGTCGTCTGCGAGTTCGCGACCTGCGACCCGGCCCGGCTGGTCTCATCGTTCCAGCGGCTTCTCGAGCGCTACACCCTCTCCGAGAAGACCGGGATGGCAGTGTTCACCGGGTTCGATCCCGCTCCGCTCGGTGAGTATGGGTGGGCAGTCAAGCGCGGCGAGGTGAACAGGGAGCGCCTCGCGGCGCTGAAGGGCAGAGACCTGGAATATCTCATGGAGGGGAGGGGAATCATCGGGGCGGTCGCCGCCATCCCGTTCTCCACCCGGTTCGAGGAGGCGCTGCAGCTGTGCGATGGAACATGCTGAAAGCCAGGCTCCTCGAGGCGGGGGCCGCCCGACTGGAGGGAGAGCCTGCGGACGGCTACATCTCCGCCTCCACCGCGGGGCCCGGTGCACGGGGCCCCGGTTCGGTATTCTTCTCCCACGGGGGAAGGCGCGTCCGCCTGGCCATTGACCCGGAAAGCAGCATCCGGGTCATGCACAGGGGTGGCGGTGAGGCAGTGCTCTCCGTGGATGGAAAAGAGATCTCGGGAATCCTCGAGAAGATCGCACTTCACTGCCCGAGGCAGGCATACATCACGATCAGCAGCGGGTGCATCTTCTCCTGCAGGTATTGCGAAGTGCCAGGGCATCCCCCGAGGAGAAAGTCGGTCGATGAGATCGTGGCCATGGTGGAGGGAGTCGCAGACCGAATCGATGCCATCTCCCTGACATGCGGCGTGATGGGGAGCGTGGAGGAGGAGGAAAGGTATGTCCTCGACGTGGTGCAAAAGCTTGGGAAGTTCGGCATCCCCATCGGAGTCTCCATTTACCCGACGAACGAGAGTGCGGAGCGGCTCTGCGCCCTCGGTGTGAGAGAGGTGAAGTTCAACGTGGAGACCGCAACCGACGCACTCTTTGAGAAGATGTGCCCGGGCCTCTCCCGGGACGACATATGGCGGGCACTCGCGCAGTCAGTCCCCCTCTTTGGGAAAAACCGGGTCTTCTCGAACCTTATCATCGGCCTCGGGGAGACGGACGAACAGGTGGAGGAATGCATTCAGGACCTCACCCGGATGGGCGTGATACCGGTGGTCCGGCCCCTCTCGCCTGCGGCAGGGTGCAGGGGATACCGGCGCCCCTCAAAGGAGCGGATCCTCTCGATCAACAGGATCCATGCAGAGGCGCTGCGCGAGGCGGGGCTCGACCCGGGCGCGGCCTTGACGATGTGCGTTGCCTGCACCGGGTGCGACCTGGTGCCTGGGAGGGACGATACATGAAAGGGGTCGAAGCACTTGCACACGCAATCCTTGACGCAACTGACCGGCGGTATACGGTCCCCGGGTATCCTGTCACGGAACTCGGTCCAATGACCGGGGCAGAGATGGTGATCAACGAGAAGACCGGCCTTGAATACGCCCTCGGCGACTCTCTCTTGGGGAGGCGGGCGGCGGTGATCGTGAAGAACGTGGGAGTCAACGCGTGCGTGGACCCGCTCCTGCAGGCAACCGCCCAGGGCCTTGTCGGGGGTGTGCTGCTGGTGGCAGGGGATGACCCCGATGCCGTGGGCTCGCAGACATCACAGGACACGAGGATCATCGGGGAGCTTGCAGAGATACCGGTCATCGAGCCGGGTTCCGGCAGCGCGTTCCGGGCGGTGGAGGCCGCCCTCCAGGCATCTGAGGAGTTCTCGAGGGTGGCAATGATCAGGGTCACCCCCGGGTTCCTTGAAGGAGAGGCAACCGACAGCCCTGTGCCACGGAAAGACTCCACAGGGCGGCTCTCGGACAGGAGTTACACCATGCACGGAAGGGTGATGGCTTCACGCACCCTCTTCCGGAAAATGCAGGAATGGGCGGATGCATCGCCGCTGAATGCCTGGTGCGGAGAGCCCGCGGGGGTGGGCCCGGAGCCCGGCAGGAGCCGCGTGGTCACTGTCTTTCCGCCTCCGGCAAGGCTTGCAGAATTCCGCCAGGTGAGGGAGGCCGGCCTCACCTTCACGAAGGACCACTGCCGCCACGAGATCCTCCCTGAGGAGNNGGGCCCCGCCGCAGACGCTCGAGGAACGCGGGTATTACAGGACGTTCTGCCGCGACTGCCCGTTCAAACCGGTTATCTCCCTCATGCAGGATCTCGGGATGCGGCCTGTCTGCGATGCCGGGTGCGTGGTGCTTGCAATGAACCCACCCTATGGTATAGGGGCGGCCAGTTACGGGATGGGATCGAGCGTGGCAGTGGCGGCCAGGAGCACGGGTGTTGCCCTCACGGGGGACTATGCCTTCCTCCNNTAAACGCGCTGATGGACGTGTACGCGAAGGAGCTCTCCCTCCTCTGCGTAATCTTCGATAACAGCTGTGCCGCGATGACAGGGAAGCAGCCGTCCCTCCCGGTCGAGCGGTACCTTGGCTGGGCCGACCCGCACGTGGTAGATGTACAGGATATTGAAGAGATCCGGCACCAGCTGCAGCATGCTGCGCGGCCCGGAGTGATTGTGATCAGGGGATCATGCCCGGAGGGGCAGGAACATGAGATCGTGGCATATCGAGATATGTGACGTCACCCTTCGCGACGGGGAGCAGACACCTGGAGTCTCCTTCACCTGCGAGGAGAAGACGAGAATTGCAGAGGTACTGGACCAGATCGGGGTGGAGGTCATCGAGGCCGGGTTCCCGGCAACCTCGCCGTACGAGAAACGGTGCGTCAGCGCCGTCGCCTCGCTCGGGCTCGATGCCCGCATCTGCTGCCTCGCACGGGCCAGGAGAGCGGATGTGGACGCGGCCATCGAGGCCGGCGTCGACATGGTGAGCATCTTCATGCCCACGTCGGAACTGCACATCCGGCACAAGTTCCATGCCCCACGGGAGAACGTGCTCGATGAGGCACTTCGGATGGTGGATTATACCCATGACCATGGCCTCCAGGTCAGGTTCGCTGCAGAGGACGCGTCCAGGACAGACCTGCCGTTTCTCATGGAAGTGTACAGGAGGGGCGAGGAGCACGGTGCAGACCTGCTCTCATTCGCAGACACGGTGGGGGCACTCACTCCCCTCCAGATGTACCGGACAATGCGGAAGATAGTCAGGGCGGTGGGAAAGCCACTCTGCGCCCACTGCCACAATGACATGGGAATGGCCACGGCCAATACCCTTGCCGCCGCGGAGGCAGGGGCGTTCCAGCTCCACACCACGGTGAACGGCATCGGGGAGCGTGCCGGGAATGCGGCGCTCGAGGAGGTGCTCGTGGGACTTCACATGAAGGGCGGAGTCAGGCGTTATGACCTCTCCCACCTCGTCCCCCTCTCGGAGATGGTCGTCCATTATTCAGGTGTCGGGATCGACCGGCTGAAGCCAGTGGTGGGCGATCATGCCTTCCGGCACGAGAGCGGCATCCACATCGCCGCAATCCTCGAAGATCCCGAGACCTACGAGTACTTCCCGCCGGAACTCGTCGGGACGACGCGGAAGTTCACCCTCGGAAAGCACACCGGCAAGAAGGCGCTCGAGCACGAGGTGGCCCGCCTCGGGTACCATCTGCCGGAAAAGGAGCTCTGCCAGGTGCTCGAGATGGTCAAGGACCGGGGGGAGAAGAAGGTGGACCTGACCGACGAGACTCTGATCGACCTCATCAAGCAGGTGATGGGGGGGCCGCCACTGTGAGCACGCTTTCGGAGCAAATCCTCGGAGCGCCTGCAGGCGACTACGTGGACTGCCCAGTAGACCGATCTTACGTGCACGACGGAACCGGGGTGCTCACTCTCGAGGCATGGAGGGCAATGCAGGCAGGGGTCCTGGCAAGGCCCGACCGCTGTTATGTCCTCTTCGACCACATCGTCCCTGCAAACAACTCGGTCACCGCAGGATTGCAGCAAGATCTCCGCATGTTTGCCCGGGAGCATGGCCTCAACTTCACCGATGTCGGGGAGGGGATCTGCCACCAGCTGATGGGTGAGGGGATTGCCCTTCCAGGCGAGATCATCGTGGGGGCGGACTCGCACACCTGTACTCTCGGGGCATTCGGGGCATTTGCCACCGGCGTAGGCGCAACGGACATGGCGGCTATCTGGGCCGAGGGAGGGACGTGGTTTCGCGTGCCGGAGACCATCGCAATCAGGCTCCACGGGGCGCTCGCTCTCCCCGCGGAGGCAAAAGACCTCGCCCTCACCTACGTGGCAAGGCTCACCATGGACGGGGCGACCTACCGGGCGCTCGAATTCGTGGGAGACGGGGCAGCCACCCTCTCCATCTACTCCAGGATGACGCTCTCCAACCTGGCGGTTGAGACGGGGGCAAAGGCAGGCCTCTTTTACGCCGACGGTGCCACCTGCAGGTACCTCGAAGGGTACGGCCACCACGCCAGGCCACAGCAGCCAGGCGAGTGCTGCTACGAGCGGGAGCTCCACATTGACATGTCCGCGGTCGTCCCGGTGGTCGCGGTTCCCCCAAGGGTCGATACCATACGGCCCGTGGAGGAGATGGAAGGTCTCCCGCTCGACCAGGTATTCGTCGGCACCTGCACCAACGGGAGGTATGAGGATCTCCAGCGGTTCTCGGCGATGGTGAAAGGAAAGAGGGTGAAGGTCCGCACGCTCATCGCACCCGCCTCGCGAAACGTCCTTGCACGGGCCACCGGATCGGGGGTGCTCTCAGACCTGGTCAGGTCAGGCTGCACCATTCTCCCTCCGGGCTGCGGCCCGTGCCTCGGTGCACACCAGGGCGTGCTGGGGGAGGGAGAGGTCTGCCTCTCCACCGCGAACCGGAACTTCCGGAACCGCATGGGAGTCGGGGGCGAGATCTACCTCGGCTCGGTCTCCACTGCTGCTGCAAGTGCCCTGGCCGGGGCGCTCGCAAGCCCGGGGGCGGTACGATGATCATCGAGGGGCATGCACTCTGCCTCGGGCCGGACATCGATACCGATGTGATCATCGCCGGGCGCTACCTGCGCACGAGGGACAGGTCCGAATGGGCACGGCATGCGTTCGAAGACCTGGACCCTACCCTCTCCTCCCGCCTGGAAGGAACGGTGATCCTCGCAGGGAAGAACTTTGGGTGCGGCTCTTCGCGGGAGCAGGCCGCGATCGCCCTGAAGGAAGCAGGCGTGAGGGGGGTGATTGCACCAAGTTTCGCCCGGATATTCTATAGAAACGCCATCAACGTCGGCCTCCCGGTGATCGAGTGCGAATGCACCTGCTCCGATGGGGAGATGGTGAGGGCGGATCCGGCCGCAGGGAAGGTGGCAATCGGGGACCGGTCCTACCTGACCCGGCCGCTCTCTCCACGGATGCGGGAGATCCTCTCTGCCGGAGGGCTGGTCTCGTACTGGAGGGGCCGGAGGTGATCTTCCCCCTCCTGTGCAAGGAGGTGGGATACGCGTCTTCCCGGCCCTGCGGGGACAAGGTGTATTTTCTCTCCCGGTTCCTCGTCAGGGAGACAGATGACGGGCCGGAGCTCCTGGAGGTGCACCTGGACGAAAAAGGGCCCGGCCTGATGCGGGCTATCAGGAATGAGTGCGTGCTCGCTGCTCCCGGAGAGGTGACCGTGTACCCGGAGAAGGTCCAGATCCACGATCGGGCCCTGCTGGTCCGCCTGGCAATGGAATCGGGCACCCGGTGCACTATCTTCACCGGCCTCGACGAGCACTCCACGTTCGTGCTCGACCCTGACATCGGTGCGTTCCAGACGGTGCATGTCTATGATGTCGTACCTCCCCGGCCCAGCCTCTCGTCCGCGATCCGTGAACTCGAAGCAACCGGGCTGTTCGGCGATCTCGATGTCGTGTTCGAACATTCACTCCAGGACATATCCCTGCAGCAGGCAGACGTGTACCCGTGCAGGGCAGCAGGATTCACGCACACCCTGGACGCCGACCCCCTAGAGGGAGGAGAGAGGGTTGCAGGGTGCATGACCGGTGCCCAGCTGATCCGGGAATGCTACGGGGATGATTTCGACATAGTCGAGATCTGCCCGCTGAAGATGGTAAAAGATGAACCGTTTATTGCCCGCTGCTGCCGGAAGGAACGGGAGGGGGTCGGGGTCTATAACGGGAAGATTGGCGCGGTGGTCCACTGGGGTGCGAACCCTGCGCAAATCTACCATGCGGTCTGCCGCCTCCTCGAGCGCTGGAGGGAGAGGGCATGAGGGTAGCGGTCGTCGAGGGAGACGGGATCGGGCACGAGGTCATCCCGGTGGCAAAGAGGGCGCTTGAAGTCCTCCGGCCTGACATGGAGTTCTTCCCGGTCGAGGTGGGATACGGGAGGTGGGAGCGGACAGGCCAGGCTATCACGGAAGATGAGATCGATGCTCTCGCGTCCGCCGACACCATCCTCTTTGGTGCGGTCACCACTCCCCCCTCGCCCGATTACCGGAGCGTAATCGTGCGCATCCGGAAAGAACTGGACCTCTACGCGAACCTCCGGCCTGTGTGGGGCGAAGGGTTCGACATCCTGGTCGTGCGCGAGAATACCGAGGGGCTGTACTCCGGGGTGGAGAAGATCGAGCAGGACTCGGCATGCACCGTGCGCTGCATCACACGGAAGGGGAGCGAGCGGATCGCGAGGTTCGCATGCGGTTTTGCCCGGTCGAGGACTGGCCTCACCATCGGGCACAAGGCAAATGTCCTCAAGTCCGATGTCTTCTTCCGCGGGATCTGCATCGCGGAGGCAAACGCTGCCGGAGTGCCCTGGAAGGAGTGCTTCATCGACGCCCTCTGCCTCGACATCCTCCAGCACCCCGAAAGGTATGATGTCATCGTGACCACCAACAT